>NZ_JAMYLP010000032.1:0-59787 GCF_040318085.1 Mesorhizobium sp. M1322 | reverse complement strand
CCCCTCTGTCCTGCCGGACATCTCCCCCAACTTGGGGGGAGATTGGACGGCGCGACGGCTTTCGCCAATTGTCAGCGTTCCAAGAATGAGCGAGGCGCCGAAGCTGCCAATCTCCCCCCCCGTTGGGGGAGATGTCCGGCAGGACAGAGGGGGGCACCGTAGAGCGCCATCCTCTCCCAATACCAACATCGGGCAAAACCAATCGCGAGCAACATCATGAGCATAACCGCGATCCAACCCGTACCCTTCGGCCGCCGCCTCAAGCGCTTCATGGCCGACCGGCCGCTGATTCCTCTGATCATCCTGCTGGTCATGCTGGTGGTGATCCTGCAGATCCTGCGCCCCGGCATCGTCAACGAGCGCTGGCTCGCCAACACCGTCAAATTCGCCATTCCGCTGGCAATTCTTGCCGGCTGCCAGACCATGACCATGCTGACCGGCGGCATCGATCTGTCGGTCGGAACGGTGGCGACGATGAGCGCCTTCATCATGGCGACGCAGGTCGTCAATCATGATCCGGCGGTGGCGATCCTCATCGCCTTGGTGCCGGCGGTGCTGATCGGCCTGGTCAACGGCATCGGCGTTGGCGTCTTTCGCGTGCACCCGCTGATCATGACGCTCGGCACCAGCCTGATCGGCACCGGCTGCCTGCAGGTCTACCAGCGCACCGTCATCGCTTCGGGCGCCAAGATTCCGCCCTTCCTGGCCTGGCTCGGCACCGGTCTCACCTATGGCGTGCCCAACGCGCTGCTGCTGTTCGTGCCGATCGCCGTCCTCATCGTCTTCACCTTGAACCGCACCGGCTTCGGCCGCCTGCTTTACGCGGTCGGCGACAATGAAGGGGCAGCACGCCTGTCCGGCGTCCGCTACTGGCAGGTCATCACCGCGCTCTACGTCATCTCGAGCGTGCTCGCCGGCATTACCGGGCTGCTCTATATCGGCCTGATCAAGGCGCCGTCGCTGTCGTTGGCCGAACCGCTGGTGCTGCCTTCGGTGGCAGCCGCGGTGATCGGCGGAACCTCGATCTTCGGCGGCCGCGGCGGCTATACCGGCACGATCATCGGGGCCCTCATCCTCACCGTGCTGACAACGCTGCTCACCATCCTGCAGATGCCCGAAGGGGCGCGGCGGATTCTGTTCGGGCTGATTGTGCTGTTCGTGACGGCGGCGTATTTGCGGATTATTGAGGATCGGTAGGGGAAGGCTGATGCGAGCAACTGCTTTGTCTCGAAGCAAGACTCTCGCACACGGAGCCGTGCATTACAGCTTTACGCCCAATCTCAGCCGTTCGTCGACGCTCAGCTCGATCCCGAATGCCGCCGTTCGCTCAGTCGTGGTGATGGGCTCGAGTCAACCGCGCAATCCAATGGATTGGCTATCCGCCGGCATGATCCCCGCCGGAAGAGCGAATTCGAACCAACGGCCGCTCGATGAACGGTCGAGATCTCTACCGGTGGGCTCTCGGGGAGCTGCTGATAACAAACTCAACTTAATTTCGGATCGGGCTATAAGGCATTTGCCGAATATGGTGGCGACGTGCTTGCCTATTTCACCCCATTCACCAAGGACGGGGCCGCCGGAATGAAGGCGAGCTTTCGGCGACCGGCGAGGAGCCAGTCAGCGACTGACATTGGGTCGTTGCCGGAATGCCGCCGTCGAAGACGAGAAGCACTGGCTGGGGGTCGATGGCCACATCGGGAGGTGAACCCATGGAGCCGCGCGCCAAGGAACAGGAGAACCTTTCCCGGCTCGAACGGGCCGCGCAACAGACTGCTGATGCGTCGCGGCAGACAAGCCCGGATACTCGAACGTGTGCGTCCAACCCTCCTCACTCGTTCGTGTCGACATGGCTCGCGATCTCCGACTCAGGCGGACCCCATGATTCACAACCGACCCCAAGGAACACTGTTGCCGCCCATCTAGCCGTCTTATCGGTATCGGCGAAGCCGCTGATGTGTGCTAAGCCGCCGCCCGAATAGCCAAAGGAGTACACCCGTGAGCGAGCCGACCGTGGCCGAGGCGACCGAAAGCATCTATGCATCGCTCCGGGCGAACAATACCGATATCGACGCACATATCGCGGCGCTCAAAGCAGCGCTGGCGCGAGAGGGGATAGAACAAGCGGTGTTCGATCCGACCAGGCTGGCGCAGAACAACCGTTCGGGCCGCAAGCTAATGCAGGCTTATTTTCGGCAGCGCGGCGTGAGCGTGAGGTTTTCGGCCTCTTAGGGGCGCACGCTGAGGCGCCACGGCCCGCCGGCAATCATTGTGGTCCAATATCCCGCGGGGAGTTCAGGCAAGTCCGCTTTTGGCTTCTGTAGGCCGACATGCGGCTGCCGGCCCCGCCGACGTCAAAGTACCTAGGAAATCGGCCGACAAATGGTCAATTCAATCACCTGCGCCGGCTGCCGAGTACATCAGCAACCGATTCGCCGCTTCTGGCCTTCGGATTTGACCGGATCAATCGCAGGAATCTGCCGCCTTGAGCGCTTCGGCGCGGTCAGATTTGTCTAACGCGCCTATCCGTCGAACCGACGCGAAGAATCGTGGATAGTCGCCCGAACACAAATCGAACAAGCGGAGAAACGTCGCCACCCGATCGCCGTAGACGGAAGTCGCGGCGAGCTTCGCGTTGTTAATCGGAGAATCGAACCAGACATCGTATCCTCGGTATCCACGCCAGCGACTGTCGCGCATCTCTCGGTAGCGCATCCGCAGCCGTTCGATCGCGGCTACCTTTGCGGCCCGCTTCTGCTCAGAGGTAGCGCTGTTATCATAGACGTGCCGTAGCTCGTCTCGGGTCTGCGACACCAGCGCAAGAAATTGAGCTCTGCGCCTCCGGTCGGCTTCGTAACGGCGCAAACCGGCAGTATCCCCATTCGCGCGCAGCCATTTTCTTACACCGGTTGTTTCGACAGCGGCAGCGAACGCTTCGTTGAACGCGGAATCGTCCTGTACGTAGATGCGCTGGTGGGCCAGCTCATGGAACACCAGCGCTGCAAGACCCGCTTCATCTTGGCTGAGCATGGTGCTTAGCAGCGGGTCACTTGACCAGCCGAGCGTGGAATATGCAGTGATGCCCGTCACATAGACGTCCAGGCCCTGTCTCTGAAGTTCGACGGCGGTTTCAATCGCAGACCTTTTGGAGAAGTACCCTCGGTACGGAACGCATCCGAACACTGGAAAGCACCATGTTCGTGGCGTCAGCGAGAATTCCGGCGCGGCGAAGATGGCCCATGTCACCGCGTCCCGACCAACGTCAACATAGCTGCGGTAGCTATTGTTGTCCGGCAGCGCTAGTTCATCTATCGCAAACTGTCGGATGGCGCTCGCCGATGCCATTCGAGCGCGCAATGTCCCAGGGGTCGAAGGATCGTCGATCAGCTCTCCGACATCCTGGCGCGCCGCCATGATCTCCACGTGACCCTTCAAGGATTGTGCGTAGTAAGAAATGCTGGTGCAACCTGCCACGCCGGATATCACGATCATCGCAGCAACCGAACGAAAAAAAGCATGCATCACGGTTCGCCCACGAGATTGCTCACACGTCCGGATAGGGCAATGTCGCAACCACGCCCGGTCCCAAACAGTCGCGCCAATTTGGTTAATGTCCTGGAATGGTTTAGGTTAGACGTTCGTCCTCGGCAAGATTGTCACAATTCGGTCACTGGCCGGCAAATTGCCGACTGTCCGGGCACGGCGGACTGAAGCAACGCAGCATTTTCCACTTTGAGGCGAAGTAATTCTCAATTATGGTCCGCCAGGCTTTTGGCATGAGGGGGAATATTGCCGATGGTTTTATCACGCAGGGGTGTCGTGCTCGGCGGCCTGGCGCTGGTCGCGGTGGGTGCAACCAGCAATATTGCTCAAGCCGCGGCGGCAAAATCCTTTTTCGCCGGTACCGCCAGCGACAACAATTTTGTCTATCGCAAGACCAACTTCGCCAAGATCCACAAGAGATGGCATCGCCAGATCGTCAAGTATTTCAGCAGCGAGCCGGTCGGCACCGTCGTGGTCGATACCCGCCACCACTTCCTCTACGTCATCATGGAAAACAAGACCGCCATCCGCTACGGCGTCGGTGTCGGCAAGGACGGCTTCAAATGGTACGGCCGCGCAACGATCGACCGCCGCGCGCTGTGGCCGCAGTGGGTCCCGCCCCCCGAAATGCGTAAGCGCAGGCCGGACCTACCGCACATGGTCGCAGGCGGCGCGTCCAACAATCCGCTTGGGCCGCGCGCGCTTTATCTGCACCGCAACGGCGCCGACACCGGTTACCGCCTGCATGGCACGCTGGAGCCATGGAGCATCGGCACCGACGCTTCCAGCGGCTGCATCCGCATGTTCCCGGAAGACATCATCGACCTCTACCAGCGCTGCCCGATCGGCACCGCGGTGCAGGTCCTGCCGCACATCGCCGACCAGGCGCCCGCTTCCACCACTGTCGAATGATTGGCGCCACATGAACCGCATGATTGAAAACACGCGCCGGCTGCTCGCCGCCGGCCTGCTGCTGCTGGCCGCATCCTGCTCGACCAGCAACACGCTGGCCCCTTCCACGCCCGACATCACCAACACCGAGGTTGCCGGCTTCCAGAACGTGCAGCCGGGCAGCGAGGAGGATTTTATCCTCAATGTCGGCCGCCGCACCTATTTCACGCAAGGTTCGGCCGCGCTCGATTCTGTCGCCAAGGCCACCCTCGACACCCAGATCGCCTGGTTGGCAAAGCATCCGCGCTGGCTGCTCAAGCTGCAGGGCTTCGCCGACGATCCCGGCGCAAGTGAAACGGCGCTGTCGCAGCAGCGCGCCGATGCGGTGATGGACTACATCGCCGCCGGCGGCATAGACCGCAACCGCATGTGGGCCAAGGGCTACGGCAAGGACAGGCTCGTCCGCGACTGCCCCGACACCGCCTGCAGGTCGCAGAACCGCCGCGTTGTGTCTAATTTGCGCGATGTGAGGGACGAGCCATAGGGGCTGCTGTTCTGCTTGTGACCCGAAGCAGAGTCTCACACGCGACGGCGGCATGGATCGAGGACGGGAGCCACTACACTACTTGATCCTGCAGGAAACTGATCGACCATGGAGTAAAGGTCACTTCCGCCAGAGGCAGCTCTTCTGGGTGCTTTTGAGTTTGCTTCTATGCTACTTTGAGCCGCGAAGGCCGCCCTCAGCTGGCTCCCAGATATGTTTCAGCAATGCCGATGCTAGTCGACGTCGCGTCGGTACGCTCCTAGCTGGCCCAGGCGTAGAAGACGGCGAACAGCAGAAGCCACACCGCATCGACAAAATGCCAGTACCAGGATGCCGCCGTCGTTATGAAGCCGGCGCCGCCGGCTGAGCGCGCGCGGATCACCCGATATGCGGCGATCGACAGCAACAAGATGCCGATAACGACGTGCAGGCCGTGGAAGCCAGTCGTAAGGAAGAAGATCGAGGGATAGACACCGTCGCGGAATCCCACCGAGGCGAGGCTGAATTCCCGAAGCTGAAGGCCGACGAACACGCCGCCGAGCGCGATCGCCACGGTAAGCCCAATAGCCGAAAGCTGCCATCGCTCTTTCAGAAGCCAGTCATGCGCCGCTGCGACGCAGACCCCCGACGCGACGAGGATCACTGTATTGAGAAGCGGGCCGCCCCAAGGGTCGTCGGGGCGCATCGGCGTAGGTGGCCATGAGCTGAACCCCGCGATCTCCGGATAGATCGCGTATCGTAGGTAGACGGCGAACAAGGCGGCGAAGAACGCTATCTCGGACGCGATTAAGGCGATGATCGCGATCCTCGGGCCAAAGGTGTTTTGCGGACCATTCGCACGCTCACCACTCGTCGCCCGCGACCACGCTGTCAGAGCGATGAACAATGGCAGAAGCCCCACCGCGATCACGAGCGGACCGAGTACCGCGATGCTGCCGGCCAGCGTGCCGAACAGCGACGGATGGAAGAGCGCGAGACCGGCGCACGCCAGCAGGAACAGCGAGACAGCAATCGCGACAGGCCATCGGCCATCCGTGCCGCCGACCTCGGTGCCAGTCTTGCTCACGCGCCTGCCTCCGCGCCCACCGTGCCACGCGGACGCGCCATCTCGGGATCGTCATCCCATTCATGCGTGAAAGCCGGACCCCACACATCGCGCGGGGCCGGCGCGCCACGGCGCAGCGAGACCGCAAGCATCACCAGGAACAGCAGCGTGGAGGCGAGCGCGAGCACAGCGCCGAGCGACGCAATCATATTCCAGCCCAAGAAACCGTCTGGATAATCCGCGATGCGCCGGGGCATTCCTGCCAGTCCGAGAAAATGCATCGGGAAAAACAGAACGTTGGTGCCGATGAAGAAGCACCAGAAATGCAACCGTCCAACCCACTCCGGGAACATGCGTCCGGTCATGCGCGGGAACCAGTAATAGTAGCCGGCGAAGATCGCATAGGTCGCGCCGAGGCTCAGCACATAGTGGAAATGCGCGACGACGTAGTAGGTGTTGTGCAGCACTTGATCCGCGCCGGCATTGGCAAGCACGATCCCCGTCGTGCCGCCGACCGTGAACATGATGATGAAGCCCAGCGCCCACAGCATCGGGACGGTGAGGCGGATCGACCCGCCCCACATAGTGGCAATCCAGGCGAACACCTTGATGCCGGTCGGCACCGCGATCACCATCGAGGCCAGCGTGAAGAAGGCACGCGGCGCGAAGCCGACACCGACGGTGAACATATGGTGCGCCCAGACGATGAAACCCAGCGCCGCAATTGATGCCATCGCCAGCACCATGCCGGGATAACCGAAAATCGGGCGACCTGAGAACCGCGAGACGATCTGGCTGATGATGCCGAAGGCCGGCAGGATCATGATGTAGACCTCCGGATGGCCGAAGAACCAGAAGAGGTTCATGAACAGCATCGGGTCTCCGCCGCCGGCTGGATCGAAAAAGGCGCCGCCGAAATTGCGGTCGGCAAGCAGCATCGCCAGCGCGGCCGCCAGCACCGGCATGGCGAGAAGCAGCATGAGCGACGAAATCAGGATCGACCACACGAACAGCGGCATGCCGAACAGCGGCAAGCGATCCTCGCGCATGTTGAGGATGGTAGTGACGAAATTGATCGCGCTGATCACGGAAGAAATGCCGGCCAAGTGCAGCGCGAGGATCGTCATGTCGACCGACGGTCCGGGCTGGCCGTCTATGCCCGACAGCGGCGGATAGAGGCTCCAGCCGGTACCCGTTCCGTCGCCGACCAGCAGCGACCCGATCAGCATGATCAAGGACAGCGGCAGCAACCAGAAGCCGAGACTGTTCAGTCCCGGAAAGGCCATGTCGCGCGCACCAATCATCAGCGGGACGAACCAGTTGCCGAAGCCGCCGATCAACGCCGGCATCACCATGTAGAAGATCATGATTAGGCCATGCGCGGTGATCAGCGCGTTCCAGGACTGGCCGTTGACGACATAGTCCATGCCCGGCTGCGCCAGTTCGAGCCGCATGTAGCCCGAGATCGCGCCACCCAGCGTCCCCGCCATGATCGCGAATCCGAGATAAAGCGTGCCGATCGCCTTATGGTCGGTGGTGAACACCCAGGCCGCAATCGACCGGCACTCGCGCCTATGTTCGGTGGCGCTCATTTCGCCACCTGCGCTGATATGGTCGCGGCACTGACGACCGGATATCGCGTTGCAGCGTCCCGCACCCAGGCGTCGAAATCAGGCTGCGCCATGGCCTCGATCGCGATCGGCATGAAGGAGTGGTTCAGACCGCAGATCTGGTTGCACTGCCCGTAATAGACGCCCGGCTTCTCGACGCGTGTCCAGGTTTCGTTGAGGCGCCCGGGCATGGCGTAAATCTGTAGGCCCAGTGCCGGCATGAAGAAGGAGTGCACGACGTCCGACGATGTCACCTGTATGCGAACGACAGCGCCGACCGGGACAACCATGCGATTGTCGACCGCTAGCAGACGCGGTTCACCGGCCGGAACGGAGGCCGGCGGCAACATGATGGAATCGTATGCGAAGCCGCCATTGTCGGGATAGGAATAACGCCAGAACCACTGATGGCCGCTGGCCTTTATCGTCAACTCTGCGTCGGGAATATCGCTCTCATAGGCGAGCAGCTGGAGCGACGGCGCGGCGATCGCGCCCAGCACCAGCACCGGCGCGATCGTCCAGCCGAATTCCAGCCACGGCATGCGCGTGACTTTTGACGCCGTGGGGTGCCGGCTCGCCCGGAAGCGCAAGAGCGCGAAACCCATCAGCATGGCGACGAGCGCGACGATGCAGACGCCGATCAGCAATATGTGGTCGTGCAGCGCAACGATCCGCTCCTTCGTCTCCGAGGCCGAGACGCCGAAACTTGTCTGCCAGTTCGCCGGCGCCTGCGCCAAGCCGTGCCGTGCGTCGAGCATCATTGCGGAGACAAAACCGAGGAAAACAGTGCCCCGCCCGCGCATGACATTTACGCCCTCAGCACGGAGATGAGATGCGCGCCGAGGCGCGCACTGAGCGCCGCAATGGTGAGCGTGGGCGCATTCGCCGTGATGGACGGGAAGACGGACGAGCCGACGATGTAGAGGTTTGGATGGTCGTGGCTCTTCAGGTCCCTGTCGACGACCGAGGTGAGCGGGTCATCTCCCATACGTGTCGTGCCCCCCATGATCGCGCTGTCGGCGATCGGGCCGAGCTGCTTGATCTGCGTGGCGCCGAGTGCAGCCATGAGCTTGTTCTGCACATCGCGCGCGACCGCCAGCCCGCGCGCCGTGTAGTCGTCAGACTTGAAGGCGATGTTCGGCCGCGGAATGCCGATCCCGTCCATCTGATCGCTCAGCGTCACGCGATTGTCCGGATTGGGAAGCATTTCGGCAGAGCTGCCAATGATCAGCTCCCGCGCGACGTGCGAACGGACTGCCGCCTTCAGCGCATCGCCGCGCAGGCCCTGTTTGATGAAGGTCGTCGCAGCCTGGAACGGACCGACCGCCCGCGCCCAGCCCTCATTGGAAGGCGAGATGCCGATGGCCGCACGCTCGTTGCGGAAATCGCCGTCCCGAAGCTCGGCAATGCCGCCGGTCGAGACCGGTCCGCGATAGGTGAACACGGGATCCCTGGTCAGTCCCTGAATGCCGACATCGATCTGCGACAGCAGATTGCGGCCGACCTGGTCGGAACTGTTCGCCACGCCCGTCGGCGCATTGTCTCCCGTCGAAAGCAGTAGCAGCTTTGGCGTCTCAATGGTATGCGCCGCGATGACCACAATTTTTCCGATCGCGCTGCCCTCGCTGCGATCCGGGCGACGGTAACGCACTTCGGCAATGCGTTTGTCCGGACCGACGACTAGCTCGTGCACCACGGCCTGCGGCTCGACATGCGCGCTGGCGCGCTCCGCGATGGCGAGATGATGCGTCGCGTCGTACTTCGCCTGGATGGGGCAGATCGGCACGCAGCTCGCATTGCCGCAGCATTGCGGGCGGCCATCGCGCCACACCGAATTGCGCGCCTGTGCAAATGGCAACACCGAGTAGCCGAGCGCCTTGGCAGCGATGCCGACCTGCTTGTCGGCATAGGTCATGGGGATCGGTGGCATCGGAAACGACTTTGAGCGCGGCGCGCCGAAATCGGCGGTGTCGTCGCCCGCGACGCCGATCTCTTCCTCGGCGGCCTGGTACCACGGCTCCATATCGCCATAGGCGATTGGCCAATCGACGCCGACGCCGAACTTCGAGTGCATCTTGAAATCGTTTGGCCGGAACCGCGCGGCGAGCCCGCCCCAGTGCCACGTGGTGCCGCCGACGATCCTCGCCTGCTGTCCCCTAAAGGTGTCCGGCCCAGCCTCGACATAGTAGGCGGAGAAGTCGGATTCTTCCGGCTGCGGCGCATAGGGCTGGTCGGGGTAAGGCGAGTTCTGGCCCTTCGCGGACGAGTACTGGAATCGTGTCACAGCGGTGCCGCGATCGACGCGCGGTCCCGCCTCGAGGAACAGCACGCTGAAGCCTGCTTTCGCGATAGCCGCGCCGGCAAGCGCCGCGGCTACGCCTGAACCGACAAACACGACATCGGCGGACGCCGGCGCGGTCATTCGGAAAACCGTCCTGGCGGCGGTGCGTTCGCCCACGCGCCAAAATTCGTGTCGCATCGCGTCGGCGGCTTGGTGTAACCGCAGGCATGCCAGACGAATGCATCGAGATAGGTAAGAACGCGTTCTTCCGAGCCGTGCATGATGCTACCCGTATACCAGGCTTGGATGAGCGTTTCCGACAGCGGTTTCAGCCCCGCCGACGCTATCGCGCTGTCCCATTCTGTCTCGGGCTGTTCCGTCACGATCGCATGCAGTTTTCCGAGATCGGCGGCGTCAGCGGAGAATGCCTGCAGGAACAATTCCGGCAGCGTGGCGTCGCTCGGCGACATGCCCGTCAGTATGCCTGTCAATTCGCGAAACGCGCCGGGGTCGATCGCGCTGCTCAAGGCGACTTGGCTACGGGCCGCGGCGGGCAATCCGAAGAATGCGGCGAGTGTCGAGACGGCAATGAGAAGCTCGCGTCGCCGCACTGTTGCCGGCGCAGAATGACGCGCCGCCGGCTCCCCTACCTGCTTGGGCAGACGCGCATCGTCACTGCCAGCCATCGGTACCCTCAAGGCGAGCCTCTGCTGAAACAACGAGGCCGCACGCTTATCTGAAGCTACGGCTCAATCTGAGCTTGGTCAATCGACCCTTTCAAGCTCAGAACAGTCGAGCCAGAGAGCTCCAAATTTGAGATCAAAAGCGCCGCTTGGGCCTGACCTTGCACGCGCGACCTATCCATGCGGGTGCGGTCGTTGCTGTTCTGGTCGCCTGAGGCGGCGGCGGAATGGCAGCTTCTCGACACAGCATCCCAAATGCAGCCGGTCAGTTCTCGACCAAAACGCGTCTTCACCTTGAACCGCACCGGCTTTGACCGCCTGCTTTACGTCATCTCAGCGTGCTCGCCGGCCTGCTCTATATCGGCCTGATCAAGGCGCCGTCGCTGTCGCTGGCCGAGCCGCTGGTGCTGCCTTCGGTGGCAGCCGCCGTGATCGGCGGCACCTCGATCTTCGGCGGCCGCGGCGGCTACACCGGCACGATCATCGGCGCGCTGACCCTCACCGTGCTGACGACGCTGCTGACCATCCTGCAGATGCCAGAAGGGGCGCGGCGGATTCTGTTCGGTCTGATCGTGCTGTTTGTGACGGCGGCGTATTTGCGGATTATCGAGGATAGGTAGGCGGTGACGCGAGCTGCTGATCCGAAGCGGACAGTCGGCATCCCCGCCAGTAGGACCGCTACCGCACGCAGTAGCGAAGGACTACGCGACGGGAGTTGGGGCGGCAGCGTCTCTCATACCGTCGCGCAGCAACTGCACTTTACGGTTTAGCTCGATCATTTCGGGCACCGTGAAGCCCGAATGGAGCAGTAGGGCGGCCGTCAGGCAGCCTGTCTTGGCGTGAAGGTTAGCGCCCTTTTCACTTAAATGGACCTGCACCTGCCGCTCATCCGTTGTGCTGCGCTGGCGAGCAACAAAGCCCGCAGCTTCGAGGCGCTTTACGGCCGGCGTGATCGTGCTTGGCTCCAGCGCCAGCCTGTCCGCGATAGCGCCGATCGTTAGCCCGTCGCGCTCCCAAAGGGCGCTCAGTACCAGGTACTGGGTATAGGTAACGCCAAGCTCATCCAGCATCGGCTTGTAGACACGCTGAATGGCGATCGAGGCGGAATAGATTGAGAAGCAAAGCTGGCCATCAAGCGGTAGCACGGGGTCGTTGGCCATTGTAGTCTCCATTTCGTGGCGCGGACGTCCATTACCACAAAAAATGATATCGCGATAAAGAAATCGCTTTACAAGGCGAATGCGCATCTGTACACGTTGGTTATCGCGATAATGATTATCGTGACAAACAAGGAGATGCCGATATGATCAAGACCCTCGTCGCCGCCGCTACGACACTCGCACTGGCGGCAACCACGCCCGCCGCCGCACAGCCAGCAGGCGTTAAGAACGTCGTTCTCGTCCACGGCGGCTTCGTCGATGGTTCGGGCTGGCAAGGCGTCTACAACATCCTGAAGAAGGACGGTTACAACGTCACCATCGTTCAGAATCCGACGACCTCGTTGGCTGACGATGTAGCCATGACCAGGCGCGCGATTGCCGAACAGGACGGTCCTGTCGTTCTCGTCGGCCATTCTTATGGTGGCGTCGTTGTCAGCGAAGCCGGAACGGACGAGAAGGTGAAGGCTGTCGTCTACATTGCCGCGTTCGCACCGGACAAGGGTGAGTCCGTTTCCTCGCTGATCGCCAATCCGCCTGCTGGCGCGCCTGTGCCTCCCATCCTGCCGCCCGTGAATGGTTTCCTCTTCCTCGACAAGGACAAGTTCGCTGCCTCGTTCGCCGCAGATGTAGACGCCGATGTGGCATCGTTCATGGCCGATTCGCAGGTTCCGTGGGGCGTCGAAGCGCTGACCGGCGCAGTCACCGATCCGGCATGGAAGTCCAAGCCGAGCTACTACCTGGTTGCGTCTGAAGACCGAATGATCCCGCCGGCGGCGCAGCGCATGATGGCCGGGCGGGCCGGATCAACCATCACGGAAACCGCCGGCAGCCATGCCGTCTATGTATCAAAGCCCGAGGCTGTCGCTGCACTCATCGAGCAGGCTGCGACAAGCAAGTGAATGAAGCTACGTCAACCCCGAAGCGTCTGTCGGCGCTTCGGGAACTAACTCAAAGAGCCGCTGGTGCTGCCTTCGGTGGCCGCCGCCGTGATCGGCGGCACCTCGATCTTCGGCGGCTGTGGCGGCCGCGGCGGCACCATCATCGGCGCCCTCACCGTGCTGACGACGCTGCTGACGATCCTGTAGATGCCGGAGGGTGCTCGGCGGATTCTGTTTGGGTTGATCGAGCTGTTTGTGACGGCGGCGTATTTGCGGGTTATTGAGGATCGGTAGGAGAGGCTGACGCGAGTGGCTGCTTGTGACCCGAAGCAGACTCTCACAAACGGAGTCGTGCATGACAGCTTTGCGCCTCATGTCTGCCGTAGAGTATTATCCTGCGCCACCCAAAAGCGGACGTCGGCTATAGTGTGTGGGATGGTCGCAGTCCCTTATCCGTCTGAGATTAGGCCGTTGCGACGGCGGATGCGTCAACCCAAAGGTGCCAGAGAGCAATGGCGCCTGGGTCGTTCGCTGGCGGTGTCGTGTGGCCATAGAGGAAGGACCGGCCGTGCCCGGATCGTGCGGCGTCGCATGTCCCCAATTCGAGGGACGTCGGAGCATTTTCGACCGCATAGTTGGTCGCTTGTGCCGAAAGCGCAAGATAGGGCTCGAGGCGGGTCGCGATGGTTGTCCCGTCGCGCACATAAGCGATCATTAACGCCTCACGGCCACCCCAGCCATACTCCCCATTGAGGAAGCGCTGCAGGCCTTGGCTACAGTAGAGGTGTTCGCCCCTCGTGGCGTCGATAATCTTGGCTTCCGCGATTAGCGGGAATCGGCGCGTTCGAGCAGTGAGATGAATGGAAAGGTCGGGGCGCTTTTCCAGATGCGAGCCGTCAAAGCTTAAGCTCTCCTTGCCGCGCACGACGGACGCCACGAGCTGTCGCCAGACCTGGTCCTCCTCGATCATCCGGTTGAGGCGGGCTTCCAGCAGCGCGGTCACCTCGGCTTCGTCGCCCGTCGCGACCGTCCCTATGGCGCTCAGGCGGAGGTCCTTGAACGCCTGGGCCACGCCATCAGCGATGACGTGCAGGTGGACGTCGTGGATCGCCGCCAACGGCAGATCGACACCCCGGGTCAATTCCGCGATCTGGTCTGGACGGGGCACAAGCACAGGCGAACTCATCTGCGGTTGAGCCCTCTTAAGAAATCGAGGCGCGACCAGATGATGTGCTGGGCCAGCAGATGCGCCTGTGTGTCGCTCCAGTAGCGGTTCTGGGCCAGACGACCGATGAGTAGCGCGCCGCTGCGATCCTCCACCATCATCTCCGTCGCGGCCGTGGCATCGGCGATAGCGAGCAGCCCTTCCCAATCCTGTTCGATGCCGGCGTGGGGCGGCTTAGTCCCCGTATGCAACAGAAGTCCCAGCCAGGGGGACGTAGGACGATCAATCGCCATGCGCACGCTGACCGGCGTGTTGAAGCGTTTCGCCCAAGGCTCAAGTTCACCTTGGAGCAGCGCGCAGAAGTCGGCCGTGGTCTTCGGGTCGGGCCGGGCCTCCGCTGCGATCTTCGTCTCGGCGAAGGGCAGGTTGAAGGCGAGCGTGTCAGAAATAATCTGCAGATCGGTCGGCCCCAGCCCGTACAAATCCGCGACCCAGCGATCGACATCCTCCCAGCTCTTCTTGGACAAGTGCAGCCCATCGAAGAGCTGAGTGATCTCGTCTAACGTGCCGGGCGCCAGCTTGCGGAAGTCGGGCAAGGGAATGCGGTCGAGCGCGGCCTTCTCGATAACGTCGCGCTCGAACCCGAACTCGCCACTCGTGATGAGTGCGAGCCACAAGGCGAACTTGCTGCCGAACACGAGGGCGAGATAGCGCACTAGGACATCGGCACGCTCGAACTCACGCGGACTGTATCCGTAGAATTTTCATTGTACGCGACGGGATTGTTGGAAACCGCGACGCGGATCCGGCCCCGCTCCGCCGGTGGCGACTTGTGCACGATCGTGATCGGTGCCTCGAACAAGCGGGGATCGCGAGGATCGTGAACCCGGTCGTGCTGCAACGGTACGAGCTGATCGCTATAGATCAGGAGATCATCCAGGCATTCGATCGTGACATCGGGCAGTCCGTGCAGATACTGCGCTGGGGCGCCCGGTTGGCCATCGCCCTTCTTCCTGGTCCGGCTACTTGGCTTGAGGGTTTGATAGCCGCGCCCGGCACCCGCCATGCGGCCCCGGTCGGAAATGCCAACCGCATCCCGCCAGAACTTCTCGAGGGTGGGAAACCCCTTCGTTCTGATCCGCTCGACAAGGCCGAGGTCCGCCTTCGTTCCCCGGAACAGGATCTTGAGTATGTCGGGCGTCTCGACCATCTGTTGCGTCGCGATGACCTCGGCCGAATGCGCATCGATGCGCATGGCCCCCGAGGCATTGAGCGCGGTTTCCACCCTCGGGCTGATCAAGCGGAAACCCGTGCCGGTTTCCGGCATGCGGTTGGTCGCGATCAGCAGACAGAAGGGCGCCGAGATTTCCGGCCAGACTTTGGTCTGTCGCAGCTCGACACCGTTGATAACTGACGTCACGTCGAGCGTCTGAAAGAGCATTCGGCGCGCGCCGACCATGCCGTCTCCCTGTTGGAAGAGCAGACGGGCATGGAGTGCGAAGGCAATCTGGCCGCCGGGCTTCGCCCACTCCATAGCGCGCCAGACGAACGGGAGATCGAGTCCCTCGTTGGGAAGTGGTGGCGCGATCATGGCTCCGGTCCGTTCACTGGCGATGCGCGCGACTGTAGCCAGCACCAATGACCAGTCCGGCAACTTCGTCCCCGTCGACCACGGTGGGTTGCCGACGATCATGTCATAGCGGCCGCGATGTTCCTCGCCGACCAAGGGCCCGAGGCTTCCCAGCGCCGCACCGGGCGCGTCCGTATCCGCCCCGACCCGATGGAGCACCTTGCCACGCAGATCGTCAAAGCGGAGCTTGTCGACGGGCTGGGGCTCTGGATCGAGTTCGATCGAGATCAGATAAAGCGCCAGGGCGGCGAAGCGCAGTGCTGCTTCGTTGATGTCGAAGCCAGTGATCTGATCGTACAGGATTTCGCGCAGACGCTGCGTGTCGGGCCGCTTGCCGTCAGCGCGCCAGCGGGCGGCAACCAGTTCCCTGAATGCAGTAAGGAGGAACACGCCCGCGCCGGCCGCTGGATCGAGAATCCGCGCGCCGGCGGTCGCGCTATCACGCTCCAGCGCGCGAAATGACGCGCGCACGAGCAAGTCGGCGATGGGCCGGGGGGTATAGTATCCGCCTTCCTGTCGCTGCTTCGCCGGCGCGTGACTGCGCAGATAGAGTTCATAGGCCTGGCTGAGCACGCCGACGGGAATGTGGGCGAAATCGAGCCGATCCCAGCGCTCTGCCCATCCCAGAAAGAGTTGGCCGTCCGGCGCGCGCATCATGACGTTGCCAAGAACGTGATAGGCTTCGGGTGGCAGGTGATCGAATATGTCACCTGACAAGGGTAGAGGATCGCCGTTAAACGTCTCGTCTAGCCAGGTGCAAGTTGCACGCGCATTGTCGGCATTGTCGAACATTGCCGCCGCAACGTCCGGCGCGGCCAGATCTACCGGCAGGAGATCACGATCCCCTAGGAAGCGGGCGAAAAGGGCACGGCCCACCAGCGAGATCGCGTCGCCGTGTTCAAGCTCAAGACCGATCAGGCGATCGATCGCCTCGGTCAGCAAGTTGAGGACGACGTTGGAAATCCAGCTCTGCTTCGTTCGCACGGCCCGGGGCCGACGATTGGCCAGATGCGGCAACAGATCCTTGATCCCTTCGGCTGTCACGTCGATCGCGATGCGCGCTTGGGCAGGCGTCTTGCGATCGAGCGCAATGGCGTAGACGTCGAGTCGACCGGGAGCGACGATGCCGAGATATGGCGCATCCCCTCGCATCGCTAACAAGCGCCGCAGTCGGTGGATTTGTTCGTTGCCGTCGATCTGGTCGGCATCGACCAGGAAAACGAGCGGCGCATCCTGCCATTCATAGACGGCGCCGACGACGCCCAGGATCGAATTGCTGTCGCGTCTCGCGCTGGTCAGTGTGGCATAGGGAAGAAGCTCGGGGCCGTCGGCATCGAGCGAGTGCAGCGCCTGCCGGTCGGCGCCGAAGGGTTCGAGCCGGGCCAGCCAGTCAGTCATGGCCGTCTGTCAGCGGTGCGCTCACGACCGCAAATCCAGGCTTGCCTGCCGATCGCCGCCGAAATGGCCGCGACGGGTGGCGCCACGCGGCTTCTTAGTCGGTGCAACCTTGGCAATCGCGGTGCGATAGTCGACCCCGCACGCCGCCATTTCAGCGACGAGCACTGCAACAAGCGCGATGTGCTGCGGCAGTTCTCCCCGTGTTGCATAGTTCGTGATCGAATTGGGGTTCATGCCAATCAAATCGGCAAAGCTGCGCACACTGAGGCCCGCGCGCTCAAGTTCGGCAAGGAAGTCAGCGTAAGGCACCGCACCGTTTCATCTCAACACACTGTTTGATGTGTCATAGCACACAATACGATGTGTGCAATGCCAGTCGTTCGACTTCCATACAGCCGGTATAAAGCCGAAGGAGCAGAATAGTCGCATCTGCTCCAGGGTGAGCATCATGGTTCTATGATGCACAAAGGGCTAATTTTCCGCATTGTCACCCAGAACCGGACTGGTAGCACATGGCCAAAACGCGACGTCTGAGCAATGGTTCGGCGATGACCGCTCTTGACGGTTTGCTGATGTCGAGTGACGTCAGCTTGGCCGCCGCTTGAGCCGGCCGTTAGCAACGGTGAAGCGCGCCGGCAAAGGTCGTCTTCAGGAGGCTAAGCGGTCGGCCGGAAATCGCCGATGACGCGCTTGCCTTGCCGCGAAACACGCCGCCCGTCAGGCCCCTCCACAGCATTGATCATCGCGCACGTACCCCGATCAGCGCGAAGATCAGCGTGGAGCGATCTCTGCGACGAGATCGTTCGTGGTCTTGACCCCAGCCATGAAGCCGGCGGCATTGAATTCGTTCATGACGAAGAAAGCGCCGACGCCGCGTGTCGGTGCAATCGCAACATAGAGAAACATCCCTTGCAGTCCGCCGCTCTTCTGGAGGATGAGCGGGCGATGCTCGTTGGGGAGCATGATGACCCATCCGAGACCCATGGCGTCCATCGGGCCGCCGTCATCCAGCCCCACCACCGACGCGAGCCCGTCCCGGTACAAAAAAGCCGCGTGGTTCAAAAGCCGCAACTCGGCGTCGGCCGCGGAAGGCTTGTTGTCGACATGCCAGTTCATCCAGCGCAGCAGGTCGTTCGCGGTCGAGTACAATCCACCGGCGCACTCCATGGCTGTGCTCGTCGGCACGATTGGCATGGCGCTGCCGTCGAAGTTATGGCCCTGCATCAGGCGCGGCTCGTCCTCCGGTCTTGGGTTGAAAACCGTGTCTTTCATGCCGAGCGGATTGAGGACACGCTCCCGCAGGGCCTCGGCATAAGGCTTTCCCGAGACATTCGCGAGCGCCGCTCCAAGGAGGTCGTATCCGAAGTTCGAATAGAGAACGGCGGTGCCCGGCGCGAACAGCAGCGGATTGTCCTTGAGGGCGGCAATCTGCGCCTCTTTGGTGTTCGTAGAGAAGGGGTCGGAGGGGGGCGCCTCGGCCACTGGCACCTCCCGCGGAAGGCCGGAAGCTTGCGCGACGAGATCGATCAGGCGGAGGGCGCGGCCATCTTTCTCCGGGAGCGTGACGTCCCAGCCAAGGCGATCCTGCAGCCGGTCGGTAAGCTGTACCTTACCGTCGATCGTCAGCGAGGAAAGCACACTGCCGCAGAACACTTTGCTCACGGACGCGATACGGAACATTGTGTCGCCGTCGGGCACTTTCTCGCTCCCGTCGGCAATCTTGCCGAAACCGCCCAAGGCCGTCTCGCCGTTGCGCACGGCGCCGAAGATCAGGCCAGGCACCTCGGTGGAGAGATACAGGATCGTACCGTTGAACTGCACCGCTTCCGTCAGCAGCTTGTCCTCGGCATGTCCATAAGAGGGAATGGCTGCGATTGCCGTCAAAGCGATGGCCATAAGTCGGCGCGATCGACACAAACGCATTGCCAACTCCTTTGATAAAGCTGCAGAATAAAATCTTCGGAAAAAGGGCCGCCGCGTAGTATCTAACCATCTCTCCAGAAGCAGGAGATGTCAACAGAAAGAATCGAAGGGGTAATCGGCGGCGGTGGCGTAGTTTCGGCGGCTATTTGCGCTACAGTCCTGCCGTATTTCTTGTCCTTCGTCAGTTGATCGGGGCTGATCTCTAAAAGACTCGCCGCTGTACCTGCCGCTTGGCCATACCTCGCCTTGATGCGTGGCATCCCCCTTGCTCGCTCGGCCGCCGCCTCACACAGCCAAACTGCCCTGCTCCGCCTCCTCGGCGTTGGGGTCGCCCGGTGCCGTTGCCCAGGCCAATTCGACGAGCGTCACGACCCGCCGGCCGAGACCGTCAAGCTGGCAGACGATGACGCCCTGCTCCTCGATATAGGTCAGCAGGCGCCGGGCGCGGCGCAGCGAATGTGAGCCATAGGCGCGGGCGATCGCCGCGTCGCTCGGGCAGGGCCAGCCCTCCTTCGCCGCGCGGGCGATCATCATGAACACACCCTGCATATCCTCGGGCAGAAGCGAGGCGCGCACCGAGACCTCCTGCCACGCAACATCCCCGGCCATGTCGGAGCCGAGGCCGGCGCGGGCGCGCGTCAGCATGCGACGGAAGGCGGGCAAATCCGGCACGACTGACGCCAGGCCCTCTATACGGCAGCGGACCACGAATTCCTGATAGAGCACACCGATGACACGGAACCCCGCATCGGGCTGCGCCAGCACGGCGCGCAGGACACGATCCACCCGCTCACGCCGCTCCGCCAGATCCTCGGCGCTGATTGGCGGCGCCACCGCTTCGGGGCGGATTTCCAGGGCCGCCGATTTCGCCGCCATCAGCTGATCGAGCAGGTCCGGCGACGACCGGCGCTGCGGCCGGACGGTTTCCGGCGGCGGCGCTGCCAGGATGATCGCGCGGGCATCCGCCAGCGCTGCTTCCGGCAGCGGCATCAGCCGCGGGGTGCCGTTGCGTGGGCTTGTATCGGTCGGGCCGATGCGCAAGCCGAGCGGACGGCGCGACAGCGCCGGGCCCAGCGCCATGAATTGCCCGCGCTCCAGGTCGCGAAAAGCCTCCGCCTGCCGCCGCTCCATGCCCAAAAGGTCGGCGGCGCGCGCCATGTCGATATCGAGAAAAGTCCGGCCCATGAGGAAATTGGAAGCCTCGGCGGCGACGTTCTTGGCGAGCTTTGCCAGCCGCTGGGTGGCGACGATCCCGGCCAGCCCGCGTTTGCGGCCGCGGCACATCAAATTGGTCATGGCGCCGAGCGAGAGTTTGCGCGCCTCGTCCGAAACCTCGCCCGCCACTGCCGGCGCGAAAAGCTGCGCCTCGTCCACCACCACCAGCATCGGATACCAGTGGTCGCGGGCGACCTCGAACAGCCCGCCGAGGAAGGCAGCGGCGCGCCGCATCTGGTTCTCGGCGTCGAGCCCCTCGAGATTGAGCACCGTGGAGACGCGGTGGATGCGCGCGCGCTCGCCGGCGCTCTGCAAGCCGCGCTCGGTATGCTCCTCGGCATCGATGACGAGGTGGCCGAAACGGTCGCCCAGCGAGACGAAGTCGCCTTCGGGGTCGATGATGGTCTGCTGCACCCACGGCGCACTCTGCTCCAGCAGCCGGCGCAGCAGATGCGATTTGCCGGAGCCCGAATTGCCCTGCACCAAAAGGCGCGTCGCCAGCAGCTCCTCAAGATCCAGTGCCGCCGGGGCGCCCGCGGTCGTGTGGCCCATCTCGATCGCAACGGTCATGTCTCGACTCTCCTTGCGGAGAGGGCTTATCAACCGCATCGCGGCCCGTCGAGCGCGCATGGCCGGCTGCTCGGTGTTGCGCACAGCTCGACGCTGCGCGCGGCGTCAGTTCGCCGAGGTAAGCATCACGGGATCCTGCGTGAGATGCTGCCGCTTGACCAGGATGATGGCCGAGAAGGCCACTATGCCGAGTATGCCGGCCGCAGCGGTCAGCCAGAGCGACGGTTGGACGCCCATGCCTGCCATCGCCATGGCGAGGGCAAACGGCGCAAGTGCCGAAGAAAACTGACGTGCGGCCGTCACCCAGCCCAGCCGGGCGCCGTAGCGCTCCCGCCCAAACAGCTCCAGCGGCAGCGTGCCGCCGACGATGCTGGCGAGGCCCGAGCCCAATCCAAACAGGATGACGAAGGCGATGGCTCCAGGCAGCGATGGTGTCGTCGCCAGCAGGACGACAAGGCCGAGCAGCAACAAAGTCGCGCCGATCACAGCGAGCCAGGTCTGTGCCAGCCGGCCGCCGAACAGCATGTTGATCAACCGGCTCGCCACCTGGGACGGCCCGAAAAGCGTGGTGACGACGAGCCCGGCGGAGCCAAGCCCGAGCGCCGTCGTCAGCGGCACCATGTGAACGAGGATCGACGACAGCACGAAACCCTCGATGGCGAAGCCGCCAAGCATCAGCAGAAACACTCTGCTGCGGTCGCGCGCGGTGAAGGCAACCGGACCGCCTGCCGACCCGATGGCCGCAGGTGACGCCGAAGCGCTTTCGCCTGTCCGACGCGACAGCCGCGCCAGCCAGGCATGGATGGGCAGGCAGACGGCGACATTGATACCGGCAAAGACCAAATAGACCTCGCGCCAGGTCAGGTATTCGTGAAGTGCCGCCGTCAGCGGCCAGAACAGGGTGGAGGCGAAGCCGGCGATCAGCGTCAGATGGGTAATGCTGCGTTGCGCCCTGGCGCCGCCGATCTGGACGATCGCGATGAAAGCGGCGCTGTAGAGCACGAAGGCGGACGCCAGTTCCATCGCCATCAGAGCCAACACGAAGCTCGCCCGACCGGGTGCTATCGCGCAAGCGACAAGCGCTGCCGCGGCGGCAACCGAACCAAAGGTCATCACCCGGCCGGCGCCGAAACGATCGGCCCAGCGCCCTGCTGTCGGGGCAAACAGCCCACCCGCCAGCAGCGACGCCGACAAGGCGCCGAAAACCCATTGCTCCGGCCAGGCGAACTCGAGCGCGATGGACGGCACCAGGATGCTAAAACTGTAATAGAGCGTGCCGTAGCCGATGATCTGCGTCAGCCCCAACGCCCAGAGCGCAGCAGCCGGGATCTTCCGGTCGCTCATTGAGCGGCGATCTCGAGATCGTCGCTGCGCACTGCTGCGATCGCTTGCGTGCTGCCGCAGCCGCATCCAGACTTGCCGCTCGCTTTTGCCTTGGCATCGTCGACACAGCAGGCATCGACGGCCGCCGGCCCTGGTCCGCCACAGCAAGCTCCGGATGAGACGCCTGAAATAGGCAGCGGCACCGTGCAGATGCCGGTCTTGGGCAGCACCAGCTGCACGGCATCGGCGGCAACCATGTCGCCGGCGAGCGCCGCGGCGACCGAGCGGACCTGCTCATAGCCGGTCAGCAGCAGGAACGTCGGAGCCCGGCCATAGCTTTTGACGCCGACCGTGTAGAAATCAGGCTCGGGGTGGCTGAGCTCGCGGTGACCGTGCGGCGGGACATCGCCGCATGAGTGCTCGTTGGGATCGATGAGCGGCCCCAGCGCCTTGACGCCTTCGAGCCCCGGATCGAGGTCCAGCCGAAGCTCCCGGGCCAAGGCGAGATCGGGGCGCTGCCCGGTCGCGGCGATGATCCGGTCGACGGGGCCGAGCGTGCGCAGCCCCTCCTTTGTCTGGCCTTCGACAATCAGCCGGCCGTCGACCTCGCGAATGGCAACCGTGGCAAAGCCAGTCACCAGCCGCACGCGGCCGCTCTCGGCGAGCTGCCGGAACATCCGAACCAAGTTCGCCGCGCGCCGGCAGGGCGTCGGCATCGCCGCCGCCGTAGATGCGGACAAGATCGATGCCGCGCGTCACCCATAGTGCCGAAGTGCCCGGTTCGGTTTGCGCAAGCTCCGCCAATTCCAGCAAGGCATTGGCGGCGGAATGGCCGGCGCCAACCACCAATGTCGTGCGGGCTGCATAGAGATGACGGTCGCGGCCGAGAACATCTGGGATGCCGTAGGCGATGCGGTCTCCAAATTCCCTCTCGCCTTCGGCCGGTATGCCGCCCGCGCCGAGCGGGTTCGGCGTCTGCCAGGTGCCGGACGCATCGATGACGGCACGGGCGCTGTCCCGGCGCGTGCCTTTCGCCGTTTCGACCAGAAGCATGAACGGCAGCGTCTCCCGCGCCTTGCTCAGAACCTTGTCGGCCCCCCAGAGGGAAATGGCGACCACGCGGGCATTGGTCTCGATTGACGGCGCCAATCCGGGGAGCTTTGCCAGCGGCGCAAGATACTGGCCGACGATCTCATCGGCCGTAGGAAATGCCTCCGGCTCGGGCATCTGCCAGCCGTGGCTCTCCAGAAGGTTTCGGGCAACCGCATCGACACAATAGCGCCACGGCGTGAAAACCCGCACATGGCCCCAATCCAGAAGGTTCGAGCCGACCGCGGAACCGGCCTCGTAAACTTTGACCGGAAGGCCGCGGCTGACGAGCTGGGCGGCCGCGGCCAGGCCGACAGGTCCGCCGCCGATGATGGCAACCGGGAGATTGCTGTTGGGAACCATGACACACCTTCTATGTTTCTAGGATTATAGAAATATCGGTCAAAAAAAGAGTTACGCAGCCGCCTCCCCGACAGCCGGGCCGCATGCGGCATCGGCACAACATTCGTCGGCAAGAAAACCGAGGAGATCGTTCATGACGGGGTAATTGGCACGGCAGATCAGCGTCGTTGCCTGCCGCTCCTGGGTCACCAGGCCGGTCAGGATAAGCCGGTGGAGATGATGCGACAGGGTCGACGCAGCGATGCCCAAGGTTTCCTGCAGGTAACCGACCGGTCGCCCGGTTTCGCCTGCCCTCACCAGCGTGCGATAAAGATTGAGCCGCGTCGGATTGCCGAGCGCCTCGAGCTGTTTTGCTGCTTGTTCGAGTTTCATGGAATAAGGTAGTTCTCGCCGCCATGTGCCGTCAAGCGCTATTTCCAAGATTATCGAAGAACTGGATTAAACCTTCAGACGCGCCGCGCCGATGCATCGACGACAACTTCGCCGTCTTCCTTGGTGAACGGCCCGATATCCGGATTGGGCAGGATATCGAGAACCGCTTCGGACGGCCGTGCAAGCATGGTGCCGAGCGGCGTCACCACGATCGGCCGGTTGATCAGGATCGGATGCGCCAGCATGAAATCGACGATCTCGTCGTCGGTCCATTTGGGATCGCCGAGATTGAGCTCGGCGTAAGGCGTACCCTTCTCGCGCAGCACTTCGCGCGGCGTCATCCCCATCGCCGTGATCAGCTCGACCAGCCGTTCGCGCGACGGCGGATTTTTCAGATACTCGATCACATCAGGTTCTTCGCCGGACTGCCGGATGATGGCGAGCGTGTTGCGCGAGGTACCGCAGTCGGGGTTATGGTAGATGGTGATGGTCATTTCGCGGCTCTCATCGGTCTGATTGCTTTGGGGTCAGCGAGCAGCCACCCTGCCAAGGCCATGGCAAGCAGCGCGCCCAGCAGCTCGGCGACGATGAACGCTGGCAGGTCAACTGGACGGATGCCCGCGAACGTGTTTGACACCGCCCGCGCAATGGCGACCGCCGGATTGGCAAACGAGGTCGAAGCCGTGAACCAATAGGCCGCGGTGATGTAGAGCCCGACCAGCCAGGGGATGGACTCAGAACGGAAGCGAAGGCCCGCCAGAATGGTGAAGACCAGGCCGAAGGCGGCCACCAACTCCGCGAGCCATTGTCCGTTTCCGGTCCGCACGGTTTGCGAGATCTGTAGAATCGGCAGTTCGAACATGGCGTGCGCCAGCAGCGTTCCGGCGACGCCGCCGACAATCTGAGCGATGACATAGGCCAAAGCTGCGGTTGCATCGATTTCGCGCCTGAGGGCAAAGACCAGCGTCACCGCCGGATTGAAGTGCGCCTCGGAAATTGGTCCGAGTATGGTGATCAGCACCACCAGGATCGCTCCAGTCGGCAGCGTATTGCCGAGCAGGGACAGACCCACATCATCCGTCAGCCGGTCGGCCATGATGCCGGACCCGACGACCGTCGCGACGAGCATCGCCGTGCCGAGCGCTTCCGCGACAATGCGACGGGACAGGTCAGCCGCCATGGGTGTGCCCATCTCTAACATTTGCAAGTCACCGCCTGGATGACCGGCTGGCAGAGTTCTGGCGCGCCGTTGCAGCAATCCTCCATGAGATAGGCAAGCAGATCGCGAAAACCGGTCATGTCGGCGACGTAGCGGATCGTCCGGCCGTCACGCTCGGCGCGGACCAGGCCGGCATGGTCGAGAACCTTCAGATGCGCCGACATGGTGTTCTGCACCGTACCCAGGCGCGAGGCGATCTCGCCGGCAGGAACACCATCTGTGCCCGCCCGCACCAGCAGGCGAAACACCTCGAGCCTGGTGTCCTGGCCAAGCGCTGCCAGTGCGAGAAGGGCGGTGTTCTTATCCATGCATCCCAGAATCCGGAATTATGGATGTATATGGCCGACATATGACAGACAAATGACGATGGATGGTCGAAAATCGTCGCTGGATGCGGACTGCAACGGTTCGTATCCGACTGTAGGCCAAGACGGGTCAGTTTATGCCAAACGACCTAGTCCAGCTTGAATGTGAAAGGCGCCGCAACGGATGTACCCGCTTTTTCCGGCGGCGGCGCTGGCACTTTGGCACCCTGTAAGGCGTCGAGCGCCGCGCGATCGAGGTCCGGATAGCCGGAGGAACGAGCCAGCCGGGCGGATAGAACGCGGCCGGATCCGTCGACCGTAAAGGTCACTCGTGGACTACCTTCCTCGCGCCGGGCCTTCGCGGCTCTCGGATAACGCGTGTGTCGCCTGATCCACGCATGCAACTGCGAGTTCCACTTGGACGAGCTCACACCGGATCTCGAAGCCGATGCTTTGGCCGATTTCGGTGCGGCCGCCTTGGCTGCGGGTTTCGCAGCGAGACTGGCCGTCGTCCGCGGCGGTGCGGCTTTCTCCTTTTTCGGACGCTGTCTGGCCTCTCTGACCGGCTTCTTGGTCTTGACCTCAGCCGGCTCCTTTGCCTCAGTCTTTGCCTGCTTCTTTGTGTTGGCCTCGACGGGTGCGTCGACCGGTTTCGGCTGCGGCAGCGGAATGACCACTTCCGGCGTGACGGCCTCGGCAATATCAGGCACGACCTCCTCGAGCGGCGGTTGGTCGACCCGTTCCGCCACGGTTGGCGGGGTGGGCTCGACTGTGTCGGCCCGGGCGGCTTCCGACGGCTCGGTGACCGGCTCTGCCCGCTCGACGTGCGGTTCGGGCGGAGGCTCCGTTTCGGTTACGTCTGGCTCCTCGGCCGGATCCGGCTGATCGGGCGCTATCTCATCCGGCAGCGGCGCCGGCTCGGCCGGCGTGAACGCCATCGGCGACAGCTCGATCACCTGCGCCTGCGGCGGCCCGCCATCGGGCTCGGCCGGGCGCCAGCTCTGCATCGCATAGCCGATCGCGGCATGCGCCACCAGAACCAGCGCCGCCGCGCCCGCCCACCAGGCAATCTCACGCACGCCGAAACGCCGCTGATCGGCCATCGGCAGGGCGGCCGCCGGCGACATTATTGGCCCGTCCCGACTTGCGGCGCCGCGGCATCGCCGGGCGCGGTCTCGAGGCCGACCAGCGCGATCTTCAGATAACTGGCGCCGCGCAAAAGGTTCATCACCTCCATCAGATCGCCATAGCCGACCGCCTTGTCGGCGCGCAGGAAGATGCGCGTTTGCCTGTCGCCTTTTGTCCTGCCGACGAGCGCGGCGGCGAAAGCTGCGCGCGGTATCGCGTCGTTGTCGATCGCCAGGCTCAGATCGTCTTTCAGCGTCAGGAACAGCGGCGTCTCCGGCCGGGGAGCCGGCGTCGCGGTCGAGCCCGGCAGGTCGACATTGACGTCCACCGTCGCCAGCGGTGCCGCAACCATGAAGATGATCAGCAGAACCAGGATCACATCGATGAACGGCGTGACGTTGATCTCGTGGTTTTCCTCGATATCAACGTCGATGTTCTCTCGAATTCTAGCCGCCATGGCGTCGCTCCGTGTTCATTCCGCGGCCATCTGCTTTGCCGGCGCGACCGTGCGGAAATCCAGATCCCGGCTGACCAGCCGTTCGACCCCTGCCGACGCGTCGGCGAGGATCTGCCTGTAGCCGGCTATCGATCGCGCGAAGACGTTGTAGATGACCACAGCCGGGATCGCGGCGACAAGGCCCATCGCGGTGGCCAGCAAGGCTTCCGCAATGCCTGGGGCGACGACAGCGAGATTGGTGGTCTGTGCCTGCGAGATGCCGATGAAGGCGTTCATGATGCCCCAGACCGTGCCGAAAAGGCCGACAAACGGGGCGGTCGAGCCGATCGTCGCCAGCACGCCGGTGCCGCGCGACATGCGCCGCGCCGCCGCCGCCTCGATGCGCGACAGGCGCGAAGTGACCCGTTCCTTCAGCCCGTCGCCGGACACATGGTCGAGCGAGCCGGCCGAAAGCGCGGTCTCTTCCTCCGCTGCCCGCACCAGCAGCGCGCCAGGACCGCTATCGTGGCCAAGCGCGCGCCCGGCCTGGCTCAGCGTCGCGGCATTACCGATCGCTTGTGCCGCGCGGCGGGCGCGCAGCTTGCCGCCAAGGATCTCCAGCGATTTGGCCAGCCATATCGTCCAGGTGACGATGGACGCAAAGGCCAGCCCGATCATCACCGCTTTCATGACGATGTCGGCCGCCATGAACATGCCCCATGGCGACAGGTCACGCGGCAGGGTCAGAGACGTCGCCGTCGAAGGACCAGTCTCGATAGGCGTGGTCTCGGCGGGCGCGGTCACGCCTCGCTGCATCGCGGGGGGCACGGCGGCATCTGGCGCAACCGCCCCAGGCGCCGGAGCCGGCGCCTCGATTGCCGGGGTTGCGCCAGGTTGCTCCTGGGCGGCTACGCCCGGATGCTCCTGGGCGGCTACGCCGCCGGCCGACAGGATGGCGGATGCGAGCAACGCCGCGAACAAACCATGTCTGGACAAGGGCTTCTTCCTTATTCTCACAGTCGCCTCATTGCACATAGCCGATGGGCTGCCCGGTGACGGGATGCGCAAACACGCCCATCTCGACACCGAAAATTCCTTTGAGCACGTCGCCGACGCCCGGTTGACTATGAAACATGAGTTTACGAGTCAACAATGAAGATGGCTGATTGAGTCACAAAATGTCGTGACGCCGGATCCGCGTCGAAATTCGAAAGGGGGAGCGCGCCGAGATGGTGACTGGTTTGGTCGCGGAAGAATTCGCGACGAAATGATTCCGCGCCGAAACCTGCTGATCGCGGCAATGTCGTTGCCGGTGCTGCTTGGCGGCCACGCGTCGCGCAGGAGGGCGACCACCACTCTCGATCCGATCAACATTAGGGAACGGGTAGAAAGCGCCTTTGGGACGGTCGACGGCGATGTCGCCACCCAGGGCTCACCGGGAGAACCTCCGCGAGATCGAGCTCGGTGCTGGAAGTTTCGACCCGCTATGAAGGAAAAATCGACTTCAGCGGGGCTGTCAACGCCGACAAGTCGCTGCTATTCCGCCGGCACGTGCTTCCCGGATCGGGCGAGACGCAAACGCCCCGGGCTGAGGGACATCCGCCTCGCGGCGCGCCAGAGAGTTGCGCATCAGCGCGATCGTTTCACAACCCGCCGTTGCGATCTCGCGCGGCCTGTCGATGCCGACGACCATGAATTCCTCGATTCCCAAGGCCGTGTAAGGAAACAATGACAACGCAATCTGCGCCGGCGGCCCGGCAATTTCGACCGCCTTCTGGCAGGCAGCGTTGTCCGCCGGACGGACCCGGACGGGAAGCGCGAAACGCAGCTTGCCGGCCCGGCCGTGTTCCGCGGCGGCACTGCGCACCCGCTCCATCAGCTGCCGGATCTCGTCGAGCGAACCCGGCGCCAGTTCGAAGACATCGGCATGCCGCCCGGCGACCCTGAGCGCCGTTCCGGACTGCCCGCCCATGCGGATGGTCATGTCGGCGCCATGGGGTCCCTTGCGCGGCACATAGCCGCCTTTGACGCTATAGAAGGCGCCTTCATGATCGAACGGTCTGTTGTTCGACCACAACCGCTTCAGCAGCACCAAATATTCGTCGATCCGCTGCCAGATGAGCGTGTGGCCGACCGGACGTGCCTCGGCATCGTCGTCGTTCAGCGGCTCGCTGAGCATCCTGAGCGACAGCCGACCGCCACCTTTTGCGTCGAGGCCCGCCAATTGCCGTGCCGCCACCGTCGGCTCGATCACACCGGCCCAGTGCGTGAGAACGACCTCGAGTGAGGACGTGCGGTCCAGCGCCCGGGCGGCAATATCCATATTGGTCAGCAGCCCGGCCGGATCGTCGACGACGATCTTCTGAAAACCGATGTCCTCGATCAGCGCCAGCTTTGTCGCGGTTTCCGCGAAATCGTAGAAAAACGGCAGGGTTGAATCGGCAGGGTGAGTTTTACCGGGAACATGCGTGAACTCGATCGGCATCGCCATCTCCTCCATCACGTTGGGGTCAAGGGGGGCGTGCGCAAAAGCACACCCGGCATTCGGTTCATTCAACTCCGATATTACGAAACGGCAGATCGCTATCCCTGTAAGTCAGGAACCGATCACTCCGGGCTCCAGGATCAGGGGATAAGGCCCACAACGACTGCCCCGGTGAACACGAACGCAAGGGCAAAGACGAGATAGGCAAAGGCGCCCGCATAGGCTGGCCGCCAAGTCTGCTCAGAACCGAGCCTTTGGCCTTTGCGGGCAGTGTGGGCGTTCTGGAAATAGGACATATCGACCTCCGTCTCGCCGGTTAATCTAGTAAATCAGTAGACTTTGTCGAGTGCTATTTTCCAGCGATCCATAGAATGTTTTTCTCCAATCGGATGACAAATTGGTTTGTTTGCTGCTTCGCGCGGGCACTTCCGAGCGCCGATCGGCCCGACGGCAAAACGCCAGGTCGTGCGGGCGGAGGGGCAGGGACTGGGCGGAGCGGCCGCCTAGTTGGCGGGCGGCCTGTAAGCTTCCAGGCCGAACAGCATCAGCACGAGCGATACCAGGAAGAACCCGACCGCCACGCCGAGCGCGATCTGGGCGTAGAGTTTATAAACGTCGCCCAGGATGGTGCCGAACACCCGCCGCGCCGGGCCATCGGCTGGACGCGATTTCTCATCGAGGTAGAGCCAGACTTCCGTGTGCTTGGGATTCTTGCTGCCTGCGGTCGTGGCTTTCCACATCAGTGCCAGAACCATGGTCAGCGAGTCCGAGCGCTCGTCCTATGCCGTCCTTCTTGTCTTCCGGTGATGAAGTGGCGTTACGATCGCGCTGCGTCATTTGCGGCCACGCCGCGGTAAGAGCGGGGTGCGCTAGGCACGACTGAAACGTCGAGAGCAATTATCCAATAAATGTGCTGCAGCACGGGACTGGAGTTCATTGCGGCAACCTCTACCGCCGCTTCAACTCCGCAATCGGCTGCTTGTTCCCGCGTTCAGCAGATGGAACCCCATCCGCTTTCGGCGCCTTATCGAGATCAGATGGGAGCGGAGGTAATCTGTCCACGCCGCTATGACGTGATCGCCGAGGGCCTGCAGCATCTCGTTCTTGAAATCGACTTCGTACCCGGCTGCCCAACACAGCCCTGACTCAGCAGAGAAGTGGAAAACCCGGCGCGGTTTCCCGCAGCCGGGTTTCTTGTCGAGACCGGTCGTTACTGCTTGGCGTGCAGATCGGTGCCGAGCGTGTCCTTAACAAAGAGCATTCCGATTACCAGCGACATGGCCGATATCGCGATCGGGTACCAGAGGCCGTAGTAGATATCGCCGGCCGCCGCACTCATCGCGAACACCGTCGCGGGTAGGAGCCCGCCGAACCAGCCATTGCCGATGTGATAGGGCAGTGACATGCCGGTGTAGCGGATGCGGGTCGGGAACATCTCGACCAAGATCGCCGCGATTGGCCCGTAGACCATCGTCACGTATATGACGAGGACGAAGAGGATTGCGATGATTGCCGTCCAGTTAACCGCGGCCGGATCGGCGACCATCTTGAACGCGCCCGCGCCGGGAACGCTGTAGACTGCGACTTCGGTTGCGCCTGCGGCTTCCTCGGCGGTGATCAGCTTGTCCTTAATAGCCTGTTCGACCGGGACCATCGCCTTGTCGCCGGCACGGATTGCCGCTGCGTCAAGGTTGAGGCGCGGATTGGCGGCCACCAAGGCGTCCAGTTTCGAGTCCACGACCTTCGCCGGCTCGCGGACCAGCGGGTAGCCCGCATCCTGCAAGGCCAAGTTAATGGCCTTTGCAAGCGCCGCATCCTTGGCCTTGGCTTCGTCGCCGGCGGCGATCGCGTCGAAGGATTCGATCTTGGTTTCGCCGATTTGGATCGTAGCAGCCGTTCCTGCCGGCGCGGTGCTGACTACGTCGTAGGGTACGGAGTTCTTGGTCAGGAAGGCGGTGGCGATATCGCAGGAGGTCGTGAACTTCGCCGTACCCGTGGGGTTGAACTGGAACCGGCAGTCACCGGGCGCAGCCGTGACCGTGGCACGCACGTTTTCCTGGGCGGTGGCGAGCGCAGGGTTAGCCGCCCAGGTCAGCGCCTTGAACAGCGGGAAGTAGGTAACGATTGCGAGCGCAAGCCCGGCCATGATGATCGGCTTGCGACCAATTTTGTCTGACAGCCAGCCGAACAGGACGAAGCCGCCGGTGCCGAGGGCTAGCGAGATGGCGATCATGATGTTGACGGCCTGCGCGTCGACCTTGAGCACGTTCTGCAGGAAGAACAGCGCGTAGAACTGGCCCGAATACCACACGACGGCCTGGCCGGCGGTCAGGCCGAACAGAGCGAGCAGCGCGATCTTGGCGTTCTTCCACTGGCCGAAGGCTTCAGTCAGCGGCGCCTTGGAGCCCTTGCCCTCGTCCTTCATGCGCTGGAAGGTCGGCGATTCATTGAGCGAAAGCCGGATCCAGACAGATATGCCTAGGAGGACGAAGGACAGCAGGAACGGCACGCGCCAGCCCCACGCGGCGAAGGCCTCCTTGCCGAGATAAGTCTGGACGGCGAGGATGATGACTAGCGACAGGAACAGGCCGAGCGTCGCCGTGGTCTGGATCCACGAGGTGTAGTAGCCGCGGCGGTCATCTGGCGCGTGTTCGGCCACATAGGTCGCAGCACCGCCATATTCGCCGCCGAGCGCCAGGCCCTGCAGCATGCGCAAGCCTATCAGGATGATCGGCGCGGCAATGCCGATCGTCGCCGATCCGGGTAGCAGGCCGACGAAGAACGTCGAAAGGCCCATGATCAGGATGGTGATTAGGAAAGTATATTTGCGGCCGACGAGATCTCCGATGCGGCCGAACACCAGCGCGCCGAAAGGACGCACCAGAAAGCCCGCGGCGAAGGCGAGCAGCGCGAAAATGTTGCGGGTGGCTTCCGGATACTGGCTGAAGAAAGCCGCGCCGATGAAGGCGGCCAGCGATCCGTAGAGATAGAAATCATACCACTCGAATACGGTGCCAAGCGAGGAAGCGAAGATGACCTTCTTTTCCTCTCTCGACATGCCGCGTCGCTTATCGCCCGCGGTTGCTGCGATAGCCATTGCATTTCCTCCCTTTGCCGAGCAAGTCTTGAAGAGAATGGCGTTCTCACTTGAATCGCCACGCTCGGCCTCAATAAATGGCAGAAATGCCTCCGCGAGGGCAGAGGTGCTTTGGTTCTATGACTTTAGTCTAATGCGGCGATTGGTTCGCAACATCTCCGGCGGAATGCATTTGACCCGCACACACGGGGACTGCCAACGCAATAAACCCGCACGTACGAGATTTCTGATGCAATATACCGAAGTTTTTCTGTCGCAAATATCCGACCCGTTCCGGATCGGTTTGCTTGTGGTGCTTGTGATAACCGCGTTCAATACGGCTGCCCAGACGGGCTTTGTGCTGCCGCTTCTACTGGGGACCATTTTTGTCGCCATTCTGGTCCCCGCGGCAATGGGGGACGATCGCAGCGACCTGATCGTCCCAACGGCGGTTGGGCTGTTTTCGAACGTCCTGATCCTGGCAGTTGTCCTGGCTATAAGGCTGATATTCCTGCGCCTGAGAGGTTCCGATCCCCACCGTTGATCTGGAACGCATCGACTTTAAGCGGGCCAACTCGGCTGGTGCGGTCGCGGGCATGATCGCGGGCTTCGGCAACCACATACCGAATTTCATCCTCGCCGCGGTGATGTATACGCTGATGGGGCGTCTCCTGCTCGGTCTCTTCGTGCCCGAAAGCTGGGACAACTACATCTGGCGCTTCTTCAAGACTGTCACGGACCCGTTCCTGCGGATCGTGCGGACCATCACGCCGTCGATCCTGACCCAGCCGGTGCTGATCGTCTTCAGCGTGCTCTGGCTTATGGCCTTGCGCGTGTTCTATCTCGTCTTGCTGATCAATTTTGGCATTGCGCCGATGGCTTCACAGGGGGGTTGAGGCAATGGACAGAAACGCTCTTGTGCCGGTCATGGCGGTCGCCATCGTCAACGGTATCTTTTCGCCGTGGGTGCTGATGGTGTTCCTGTTCTATCCTGTCTGGTATCCGGGCTGGGCGCCTCCCTTAACCCAGATCGTTTACATGGCAAGTGCGCTGATCCTGTCGACGATGACCATCATGCTCGCCGGCGTCCCGGCCGCGCTCTATGAGCGCTGGTCGGCGCGCCCCAGAAGCATCGTCGTCTCGTCCATCTGGCTTGCCGGCACGGTTTTGTTGACGCTGCCGGCGCTGCCGAATGTAATCCGGGCGCTCAGCGGCGGCTGAGAATTCCCTCCCCAGCCTGTCAGCGTTCTTCCCGGCGAAACGGCTTGAGCAGCGCCGATGGAGCGACGGCGTTGCGCGACATCACCGCCATGGCGACGATGGTGAAGATGAAGGGCAGCATCAGGAACGCCTCATAGGGGATGTGGCCGAGCCCGCTCGCCTGCATGCGCAGTTGCAAGGCATCGACGAAGGCGAACAGCAATGCAGCTCCCGCCGAACGCCAGGGATCCCAACGGCCGAAGACGACGAGCGCGATCGCCACCCAGCCACGCCCGGAGACAAGGCCGAAGGTGAAGGCGTTGAACTGCACCATCGACAGGAAAGCCCCGGCCAGCCCCATCAGCGCGCCGCCGAGGATCACCGCCTGGAACCGCGTGGCGATGACGCCGACGCCGGCCGAATCGGCGGCGCGCGGATTTTCGCCGACCATGCGCACCGACAGGCCCCACGGCGTCCGGTAGAGCACGAAGGCGGCCAGGGGGATGGCTGCCATCGCCATGTAAACCAGCGAAAACTGGTTGAACACCGCCGGTCCGAGCACCGGGATGTCGGAGAGAACAGGGATCGGCAGCGTTTCGAAACTCTTGATGCTGGGCGGCACCGATTGCTGGCCGAAGATCAGCCGGTAAAGGAAATAGGCGAGGCCCGACGAGAACAGCGTCACGCCGATGCCGCAGACATGCTGGCTGAGGCCGAGCGCCACCGTAAACAGCGCATGCACAGCACCCATCAGCGCACCGGTGACAACTGCCGCAAGCACGCCGAGCCACAGGCTGCCGCTGAGGCTGGTCGCGGTGAAGCCGGTCATCGCCGACAACAGCATGATGCCTTCGATGCCGAGATTGAGCACACCGGCGCGCTCGGAGAACATCTCGCCCAGCGTTGCGAAAGCCAGCGGCGTGGCAATGCGGATGATCGCGGCGAGGAAGCCGACCTGGAAGATCTGTTCGAGCACTACGTTCATTTGGCTGTCCCCACGCGGCGGATGCGGTAGGCGGTGAACAGCAGCGCCACCAGCATGGCGAGCAGCGCGGTTCCCTGGATGACGTCGCTGAGGAAGGCCGGAACGCCGGTGGCCCGCGACATCGCCTCGGCGCCAGTCATGACCGCGGCGAGGAAGAGCGCCGCCGGCACCACACCAAGCGGGTTGAGCCTCGCCAGCATGGCGACGACGATGCCGGAATAGCCATAGCCCGGCGAGATGTCGCTCATCACCTGGAAATGCACGCCGCCGACCTCGCCGACGCCGGCAAGCCCGGCCAGCGCGCCGGACAGCAGCGCCGTCGAGATCAGCACCCGCTCGACATGGATGCCGCCATAGCGCGCGGCCTCGGGATTCTCGCCGATGACCCTGATCCTGAAGCCGAGCGTGGTGCGCGCGATCAGGAACCAGATCAACGGCGCGGCGATCAGCGCTGCCACCACACCGAGATGCAGCCGCATGCCTTCGAACAGCACCGGGAAGTTCGCCGTGTCTTCGATCGGCGGCGAAATCGGATAGCCGCTGAAACTGTCTTTCCACGGGCCTTCGATCAGCGCCATTAGGGCGTAGAAGATGACCGAGTTGAGCAGCAGCGAGCTGACCACGTCGTCGACCCTAAATTCTACGCGCAGCGTCGCCGGCACTAGGGCGACTGCCGCACCGGCAGCCGCACCCGCCAAGGCCATCAGCAGCATGGCGAGCGGCCCCGGCATCGGGATGGCGCCGACGGCGCAGCTTGCCACCGCGCCGGCCAGCAACTGCCCCTCGGCGCCGATATTCCAGAATTTGGCGCGGAAAGCGACCGCCACGGCAAGCCCGGTAAAGATCATCGGAGCAGCACGCACCAGCGTCTCCGTAATCGCATAGCTGTCGCCGAGCGACGCCGAGAACATCACGCCATAGGCTTCGATGACGCCGGCACCGGCCAGCGCGATGAGGCCGCTGCACAGCACCAGCGTTGCTCCGATCGCCAGCAGCGGCAAAGCGAGATTGAACCAGCCTGGCGTGCTGGTGCGGGCTTCGAGGCGAAACATCAACTATGACCCTCCGCCCCGGTCATCATCAGGCCGAGCCGCGCAATGGTGGCGTCGGCGCTGTCGAGCGTGCCGACGATGCGTCCCTCATACATCACGGCGATGCGGTCGCAGAGCATGAGCAGCTCTTCGAGATCTTCGCCGATGACGACGATGCCGCAGCCCCTGGCACGCATGTCGAGGAACTTTTCGTGGATAAAGCGCGCCGCACCGATGTCGAGACCGCGCGTCGGCTGCGACACGATCAGCACCTTTGGGTCGAAGGCGAGTTCGCGCGCCAGCAGCGCCTTTTGCAGATTGCCACCAGACAGCGCTCCGGCTCGCGTCATCGGCCCGGGGCAGCGTATGTCATAGGCCTTGATCTGCGCTTCGGCGAAGGCGCGGATCGCGTCTGGCCTGAGCAGGCCGTTGCGGCTGAACGCATCCGTGCCGATGCGCGGCAGCACCATCGAGTCTGCGAGCGGCAGATTGGTGACCAGCCCGGTCGTCATCCGGTCTTCCGGTATACGCCCGAGACCGAGCGCCTGCACCTCGCGCGGCGAGAACCGCGAGACAATTTTGCCGGCTATCGTCATCTGGCCGGCATCGGGCACGCGAACGCCGGAGATCACCTCGGCAAGCGCCCGCTGGCCATTGCCTGCGACACCGGCAATGCCGAGGATCTCGCCGGCACGCACGAAGAGCGACACGTCGCGCAGCGCCATGCCGGAATGCCGCGACGTCGAGATGCCGTCGAGGGTCAGGACCGCGGCACCCGGCGTCGATGGTCCCCTGGCCGGCGGAACGATCTCGTGGCCGCACATCAGCCGCGCCATCTCCGAGGATGTCGTGCTTGCGGGGGTATCGACGCGCCCGGTCACGCGGCCATGCCGCAGCACCACGCAGCGATGGGTCAGCGCGCGCACCTCGTTGAGCTTGTGCGAGATGAAGATGATGCCGAGACCCTGGGCCGCCATCGACCGCAGCGCCGAAAACAGCCCGTCGACCTCGGTTGGCGCCAGCACCGCCGTCGGCTCGTCGAGGATCAGCAGCCTTGCGCCGCGAAACAGCGCCTTGACGATTTCGAGCCGCTGCTGCTCGCCTATCGACAATGCCGAGACGGGAAGGTCCGGATCAAGCGTGAGCCCATGCTGGCGGCCGATCTCGTTGAGCCGCGCCCGCCCGCCGGCGCGATCGATCCGGCCTGTCTTTCCGGGAATACCTATCAGCAGGTTTTCCAGCACCGAAAGCCGCGGTGCGAGATGGAAATGCTGGTGCACCATGCCGATGCCTGCGGCAAGCGCATCGGCCGAACTGTTGATCGTCACTGGCCTGCCCTGGACCAGGATCTCGCCGGCATCCGGCGCATAGGCGCCGAACAGCACGTTCATCAGCGTCGTCTTGCCGGCGCCGTTTTCACCGAGCAGCCCCAGAATTTCGCCCGGCGCAACGCTGAGATCGACGGCTTCGTTCGCCTTGACGGCGCCGAAGCTCTTGGAGATGCCGCGCATTTCGATGAGAGGGGCAGGCAAGATGAGGCTCCCGGTGAGAGATGGCGCGGATACCCCTCCCCCTCGAGTGGAGGGTGCCGAGCGAAGCGAGGCGGGAGGGGTCACCTCAACCGCCTCGACCATTAGACCGATAAGGATGGAGCGCGTCACAGCAGACCCCACCCGGCCCTTCGGGCCACCCTCCTCTCAAGGGGGAGGGATAGGCCGTTCTAATCCGAGACCGGCGTGTCCTCGTCGACGTTGACGCGGAAATTGCCGTCGAGGATCTCGGCCTTTTTCTTCTCGACCAGCTCCTTGACGTCGGCGGGCAGCGTCTTGTCGAATTTGTGATACGGCGCCAGAAAGGAACCGCCCTTGGCCATGCGCGAGAAATCGCCGTAATCCTGCGCGGTGAAGACGCCGGCCTTGACCAGCTTGATCGCGTGCTCGACCGTCGGATACATGTCCCAGACCGGGCCGGTGATCACCGTGTCGGGGCCGAGGTTGGACTGGTCGGACATGTTGGAGATGGCGAGGATCTTCCTCTCGACCGCCGCTTCGATGACGCCGAAACGTTCGGCATAGATCACGTCGACGCCGGCGTCGATCTGGGCGATAGCCGCTTCCTTGGCCTTTGGCGGGTCGAAGAACGAGCCGATGAAAGCGACCTTCCTCTTGATGTCAGGATTGACCTCCCGGGCGCCGGCGAAGAAGGCATTGACCAGCCGGTTCACTTCCGGAATGCCCATCGCCGCGACGGCGCCGATCGTGCCTGATTTCGACATCTTTCCGGCGATCAGGCCGGAGAGATAAGCCGGCTCGTGGATCCAGTTGTCGAAGACCGCGAAATTCGGCTCAGCCGGCCCGGCGCCGGAGCCGAACAGGAACGCGACCTTCGGAAATTGCTTGGCCGTGCGGCGGGATTCGCGCTCGGCCGCAAAAGCGTCGCCGAGAACCAACTCATAGCCGCCTTGCGCGTATTCGCGCATGACACGGCTGAAATCGGCCGTCTGCACCTTCTCCGACCATTTGTACTCGATGCCGAGTTCCTTCTCGGCCCTCTGCAGGGCGACATGGATCTGGTGGACCCATGGCTCCTCGGTCGGCGTGGCGAAGATCGCCGCCACCTTCAGCTTCTTGTCCTGCGCCAAGGCACTGCCCGGCAGCATGGCTGCCGCCAGGCCAAGCGCTCCGAGTTCCAGCACGTTGCGTCGCGAAAGCCCTTCGCGTTTCGATTGCATTTTGCTCTTCCCATTTTCCATTGCATGCCCCTCTGATTGGCGCCGTGTCGAGCCGGCTGTTTCTTTGAATTATCAGCGAGAACTATGGAACGGCGTCCGACCTTTGTCCACATGGTCAAATTTGCCGGGGCTGCAGCTGGCCGGCGCTTGATCGTGTTTACTGCCTCTCTAGCGCCACCGCGATGCCCTGGCCGACGCCGATGCACATGGTGGCGAGCGCATAGCGGCCGCCGCGTTCGCGAAGTTCCAGCGCCGCGGTGCCGGTAATGCGCGCACCCGACATGCCGAGCGGATGGCCGAGCGCGATGGCGCCGCCATTCGGGTTGACGTGCTCCGCGTCCTCGGCGATGCCAAGCTGGCGAAGCACGGCGATGGCTTGGGAGGCGAAGGCTTCATTGAGCTCGATGACGTCGAAATCTGCCGGCTTCAGACCGAGCCGGGCACACAGCTTCTTGGTGGCCGGCACCGGGCCGATGCCCATGATGCGCGGCGCCACGCCGGCCGCCGCTCCTCCAAGAATGCGGGCGATCGGCGTCAGCCCGTATTTCTTCACCGCGGCTTCCGAGGCGACGATCAGCGCCGCTGCACCGTCGTTGACGCCCGACGCATTGCCGGCCGTGACCGTGCCGCCTTGCCGGAAAGGCGTCGGCAATTTCGCCAGCGCCTCGATCGTCGTACCTGCGCGTGGATGCTCGTCCTTCAAGACGATGACCGCGTCGCCCTTGCGCTGCGGGATCGTCACCGGAGTGATTTCCTTCGACAGCCGGCCATTGGCCTGCGCGGCCACCGCCTTGTCCTGGCTCCGCACGGCAAAGGCATCCTGCTCCGCGCGGGAGATGGCGAACTCTTCGGCGACGTTCTCGCCGGTCTCCGGCATCGAGTCGATGCCGTACTGCTTCTTCATCAGCGGGTTGACGAAGCGCCAGCCGATGGTGGTGTCATAGATCTCGGCATTGCGCGAAAACGCCGTCTCCGCCTTGGGCATGACGAACGGCGCGCGCGACATCGATTCGACGCCGCCTGATATCATCAGCTCCGCCTCGCCTGATTTGATGGCGCGCGCGGCGATGATCACGGCGTCCATGCCGGAACCGCAGAGGCGATTGACGGTCGAGCCGGAAATCTCTTTCGGCAGTCCGGCGAGCAGTAGCGCCATGCGCGCGACATTGCGGTTGTCCTCGCCGGCCTGGTTGGCGCAGCCATAGACGACGTCATCGACCGCGGCCCAATCTATGCCGGGATTGCGTTCGACCAGCGCCCTTAGAGGTATCGCGCCAAGATCGTCGGCGCGGACCGACGCCAACTGCCCACCGAAGCGTCCGATCGGCGTGCGGATGTAGTCGCAGATAAAGGCCTCGGCCATCTATGCAGCTTTCTCTCTTGCGTTTCCCCGGTGCGGGCCCACTTGCCGATCCTCAACGCTTGACGCGGTCGCGCATCGCATACCAGAGCATGCCGAGCACATAGAGCGGACCGCGCAGCGCCGTGCCGCCGGGAAACGGCATTGGCCTCAGCGTCGAAAACAGATCGAGCCGCGAAGTATCGCCGGTGATCGCCTCGGCGAGCAGCTTTCCTGACAGCGTCGACAGGATCACGCCCTTGCCGGAATAGCCGTGCGCAAAATAGACCTCGCCATAGTGGCCGACATCCGGCAGGCGCGATGTCGTCACCGAGACCAGCCCGCCCCATGCATGATCGATGCGGCGGCCGCGCAATTGCGGAAAGGTCTTTTCCATATGCGGCCGCACGAAGCCGGCAATGTCTGCGGGCGGCGACGGCGTGTAGCGCTCGCCGCCGCCGAACAGCAGGCGGCCGTCCGCCGATAGCCGGTAGTAGTTGACCACGAAGCGGGTGTCGGAAACGGCCACATTGCTTGGGATGACATCGCTCGTGTCGCCCAGCGGCTCGGTGGCGACGATGTAGTTGCCAACCGGCATGATCCGGCTGTTGACGCGCGGCTCGAGCCCCTGGAGCAGCGCGTCGCCCGCCAGCACGACGTGCCTGGCCCGGACCGAGCCCTTGGCCGTCGCCACCCTAATGGCAGGTTCCCGCTCCAGCTGCAGCGCCACCGAATTTTCGTGGATGGTGACGCCCGCCGCTGCAGCTGCGCGTGCAAAACCAAGCGTATAATTCAGCGGATGCATATGGCCGCCGAGTTTTTCGTACATCGCGCCGTGATAGGGCGTGTTCACCATTCCACGCGCCTGCGCGGCCGACAGCATCTCGACATCATGAAAATTCATTACGCTGGCAAGGCACTCCGCCTCTTCCTCGAGGTCGCGCAGGTCGGAGCCGTTGACCGCACCGGCCAGGTGGCCGGTCAGCCTGAGGTCGCAATCGATGGCGTGACGCTCGATCAGGTCGAGCACCAGCCTGCGCGCCTCGAAGGCGAGATCGAAAAGCGCCCGCGCCCGTTCCGGCCCATAAAGCCTTACCAGACCCTTGGCGCCCTTGCGCAGGCCGGGGATGATCTGGCCGCCATTGCGCCCCGATGCCCCCCAGCCGATCTTGCCGCCCTCCAAGAGCACGACCTTCAGCCCGCGCTCGGCAGCGTGAAGGGCTGCTGACAGGCCGGTACAGCCGCCGCCGACCACCACCAGATCGGCGTCGATATCGCCCTGCAGCGCCGGATGATCCGGCGCCGGATTGGCCGTTGCGACATAATAGGATTTGCCGATATCGAGGCCGGAGTTGAACACGCCAGAATTGAAGCCATCACTAAACCTTGAGCAGCAGATGGTCGCGTTCCCAGCTCGTGACGACGCTCTGGAACAGGTCGAGCTCGACGCTCTTGACGCGCAGATAGGTCTGGAAGAAATCCTCGCCGAGCAACTCCCGAACCGGACTGCACGCGGCGAAACGGTCGAGCGCCTCCTCCATGGTTTTCGGCAGCGTGCTCTTGCTGCGATAGGCGTTGCCCGATGCCTCGGGCGAACGCGAGAGCTTTTCCTCGACGCCGAGATAGCCACAGAGCAGCGAGCCGGCCATCGCCAGATAGGGGTTGGCGTCGGCGCCGGGCAGCCGGTTTTCCACTCGCCGCGCGGCCCGCCCGCCGGCCGGCACGCGCAGGCCGCAGGAGCGATTGTCGTGCGACCACTCGATGTTGGCGGGTGCGCTGTGGTTCGGCCGGATGCGGCGGAACGAATTCACGTTCGGTGCAAACAGCGGCATCACCTCGGGAATGTATTTCTGCAGGCCGCCGATGAAATGCCCGAACATTTCGGTGTCGGCATCGTCGCGCCCGGCGAACAGCGTATTCCCCGCCTCGTCGACGACCGACATGTGGAGATGCATGGAGCTGCCGGCTTGTGTGGCGATCGGCTTGGCCATGAAGGTCGCGTGCATGCCATATTCCTGCGTGGCCTGGCGAGTCATCCGCTTGAACAGCAGCACCTTGTCGGCCAGCGGCAGCGCGTCGCCATGCAGGAAATTGATCTCGAGCTGCGCCGTACCCGATTCATGGATCAGCGTGTCGAGCGGCAGTCCGGCCACCGCAGCATAGTCGTAGAGGCGCCGGATCACCGGCTCGAATTCCTCCAGCGCCGCCATGTCATAGGGGTGCTGTACGGTTTCGGCGCGGCCATTGCGTCCGACCGGCGCTGTCAGCGGCCGATCGGGATCGGGATTGGGCGCGGTCAGGTAGAATTCGAGTTCAGGCGCCACCACCGCCCGCCAGCCGCGCTGGCGATAGAGATCGAGCACGGCCCTCAAGACATGACGCGGCGAGGCCATCCACGGCCGATCGTCCATGTGAAACGCATCGGCGAAGACGTAAGCTTTGCCCGCTCCGGCGCCGGGTGCAAGGCAGAGCGTCGCGACATCCGGCACCATCCGCATATCGGGGTCCTGATAGCCGAAGCCCTCGTCGTTGGAACCGGAATAGCGGCCGTCTATACAGACCAGGAAGGCGCTGCTCGGCAGGTAGAGCGCGCGGTCCTCGAGCGACTTCAGGAACTTGGCCGTCGGCAGGGCCTTGCCGCGCAACACGCCATTCACATCCGGCACCAGGCACTCGACTTCCCTGATCCCCTGCTGCTCCAGCCATCCCTTCGGATCGTCCATTGGGGTCATTTGCGGTACATCCGTCGTGGTGTTGAGCATCAGGTCACGTCCTTACGAGGGCGAGAATGGCTTCGGCGGCGGCGTCCGTTCCCGGCGCCCGTGCCATGGTGGCCGCATTCTCCTTGAGGCGAAAGCGCATTTCGCCGTCGGCCATTAGGCCAAGGATGGCATTTTCCAGTTCGTCGTCGCTCCAGCCATCGCGGCTGAGGTGGCGGCCGACGCCGGTTTCCTCGGCGCGTCGCGCATTGTCATGCCCGTCCCAGCAATAGGGCATGATCAGCGACGGCACGCCGAAACGCAGCGCTTCGCAAAAGCTGTTGTTGCCGCCGTGATGGATAAAGAGGTCGGATTTCGCGACGACCGACGGCTGCGGAAACCAGGCGTCGAGATAGACATTGTCCGGAACCGCGCGGTAGGAGTCGCGTAGACCGCCGGCATTGACGATGAAGCGGGCCGGAAGCCGATCGAACACGGCGAGCATGCGCTCGATCAGGCCGACATCCATGGCGCCCAGGCTGCCGAAGCTGAGATAGACCAGCGGCCCGTCATTGCGCGGAAAGACCGGTACGTCGAACGGCCCTTCCGAACGGACACAACCTTCGAGATAGACGAAGCGGGCCGGGTCGAGCGGCTCGGCGCGTTCTCGCCGCACGATCGTCGGGGTCAGCAGCAGATTGAGGTCGGGCGACGCTTCCAGAAAAAGACCCTTCTGCAAGCGTGCAAGACCGGTGTCGGTCCGAAGCCGGTTGAACCGGTCATGGGCCGGAGCAACCGCTGCCAGGTAGCGCGACTCGAAGGCCGCGCGGCTGGGGTCGTCGGCGGCGAGACCGGACAGATAGGGTGGTACATCGGCGTCGGGAAGCTCGGTTTCGGCGCAGGAGACGACGCGCACCCAGGGGCAGCCGGCGGCGGCTAGCGCCGGAAACATGATGACATTGTCGAGCACCACGGCGTCCGGCTTCAGCCTGGCCAGCAACTGGCGCAGCGGCGCCTCGGCATTGACCGCCGTATCGACGATCGCCTCCCAGGTCGGAGCGACGTAGGTTTCGAGCTGGTCGATCGGGCTCAGCCTGAAATGCGGCAGATGCCGGCGCACGAAAGCCTGCCAGTAGCTCTGGCGTTCGCTGTCGGTCAGCGGCTCGTCGGTTGGCAACTGGTATTCCTGAAAACCATAGTCGGCGAACACGCCGGAAAAGCCGGCGTGACAGATGAACACCGGCCGGGCGCCACGGGCACGCAAGGCCTGCGCGATGCCGACGCAATTGAGCGCGGCGCCAAAGCTCGCTTCGGGAAACAGCGCGATGGTCGGGCTGGCTTTGCGCGTCACTACGGTCCTCGTCAGTCCGGCCGGCTGATCATGCCGAACAATGCGGGGGCCCCGCGGCTGGCCGCCTGCGGTCGCTGGCTACGGGACAATCGCAGATGGACGCGAAGCAGATCGGCTGCAATCTCATACTGCCGGCTTTCCAGTTGGTCGAGTATGGTCAGGTGCTCGCGCAGCGATTGCTTCAGCCGGAAGACGTTGACGCCGGCATAGGTCCCCGGCAGCCGGCGCAGCCTGAGATGGTCGGATAGCGCGTCGGTGACGAAGCGGTTGGCGGCGCCGTCGGCGATCATGCCGTGAAAATCGATGTCCAGCCGCTGGAACTCTCTGATATCGAATGCGGCATCGGGCAGCGCCAGCAGCGCCTCCATGCCCTGGCGCAAGGCCGCCGCACGCGTCCCGTCCAGCCGGAAGCCGGGCGCCAGAATGGCGGCGGGTTCCAGCAAGAGGCGGAACTCATAGCTCTCGCCTTGAGCCTCCGGATCGTCCGGCGCCCGCCTGAACAGCCAGGCCTGACCCGGCGCGCGGTCGAGAAGATTTTCATCTGTCAGTTTCTTTAACGCTTTTAGTACCGTCTTCCGGTCGGCATCATAGCGCCGCATCAGCGCGCCGATGGTCACCGTCTGATCCAGCCGGCGCGCCGACCTGTCGCGCAGGATCATCTCGGCGAGTTCGTCTTCTTCGGCGCTCGGCAGGTCGGCGGCAACGGTTGCCTGGTTGGTGAGGTCAACGGCCAGCCGATAGCCGGATTCAGCTTCCCAGCGCACCACACCTTTTTCGGTGAGCAGGCGCAAAGCGGCCCGCACTGGGGTCCGCGAGACGTTGCAGAGCGATGCGATCTGCTGTTCCGGGAGATGATCACCGGCCTCGAAGCCGCGTTGCCGGGCCACGTCGAGAATGCGCTGAGCGAGATCGAGATGGTTGGTGCGTGGTCGTCTGGCAACGGCTTGCATGGCGATTCTCGTGAACGGGCTTGACCGCTGCGTTTGACCGATCGCCCTTGCGGATGCAATCGGCCGGGTTTCGCGGCGATTTTCCAAATTATGGATTGACGTACTTTTTTCTGCAATAGTACTGTGACGTCAATCGGCAACAAAAAGACCGGGGAACAGGATCGAGCGGCGGCACGGTCGCAAGCGCTGGTCCGACGATTGATTGAATTCGACGATCAACCAGAATGGGAGTCTGTCATGACCGCCACCACCCTGCGGCACCGTTCGTTAAAGACATCCGCGATTGCGCTTGGCATCGCGCTGGCGCTATCCGCGCCGGCGGCCGCCGCCGACCTCGTCATTTCCAACTGGGACGGCTACATGGCGCCGGACGCCATGGATGCCTTCAAAGCAGCGACCGGCGTCTCCGGCGAGGTCGTTGTCCACGCCACCAACGAGGAGATCATGGGCAAGCTCGTCGCCTCCGGCGGCAAGGGCTATGACGTGGTCTTCGTCTCCTCGCCCTTCGCCGAAGTGCTGAACAAGCTCGGCCTGATCGAGACGATCGACCACGCCAAGATCCCCAACCTCGCCAATCTTTATCCCGAGGCGGCGAAGCTGCCGCACGACGCCGGCAACAATTTCTCCGTGCCTTACACCTGGGGCACCACCGGCCTTTGCTACCGCTCGGATCTGGTCAAGACCGAGCCGACCAGCTGGAACGATCTTCTCGCCCCATCCGACGCGCTCAAGGGCAAGACCACCATGCTGGCGACAGACCGCTGGCTGCTTGCCGCCGGTCAGCTCGCCAAGGGCTATTCGGTCAACGAGACCGACCCGGCCAAGCTCACCGAGGTCAAGGACCTGCTGATCTCGGCCAAGAAGACCTTGCTCGCCTATGACGACACCACCTTCTATTCGAAGCTGGTCTCGGGCGAGGCGCTGATGGTGCAGGCATGGGATGGCTGGTGCAATTACGGCATCGCCGAGAAGCCTGAGATCAAATACGTTATCCCCAAGGAAGGTTCGGACCTGTGGGTCGACACGATGGTGGTGATGAAGGCATCGGCCAACAAGGACGCTGCCTTCCAGTTCATCAACTTCATGCTGGACGCCAAGAACCACGCCTGGGCGGCCCAGAACATCGACTACAAGGTGCCGAACAAGCCGGCTATGGAAAGCCTGCCGGCGGATTTTCTCGCCAAGTTCCCGAATATGGGCATGCCCGTGGCCGAGTTGGTTAAGTTCGAGCAGCTGCGCGATGTCGGCGACGCTCAGCGCGACTATTCGAAGATCGTCAGCGAGATCAAGGCCGCGCAGTAACTGCCCGCCCATATCGGTTACTGGAAGCAAGCTTGCGTTCCTTCGCACCCCCCTCCCGCTCCTCCTTGCTGATGGCGCCGGCGCTGGCCTGGCTCACTGCCTTGATGGTGGTGCCATGCGCGCTGGTGCTGGCGCTCGCCTTCTTCCGGCGCGGTATCTATGGCGGCATCGAATACACGTTCACGCTGGAGAATTTCGGGCTGGTGTTCGACCCGCTCTATGCCGGCATCTTCCTCAATTCGGCGCGCATCGCCGGCACCGCCACCCTGATCGCGGTGGTGATCGGCTATGCCGCCGCCTATGCCATCGCGGCAGCACCGCGCCGGCTGCAGCCGGTATTGCTGTTCTTTGCCGTTTTGCCTTTCTGGTCCAACTACCTGATCCGCACCTATGCCTGGATCGTGCTGCTCAACCGTGAAGGTCTGATCACCCAGCTCTTGCGCTGGTTCGGCTACACCGGTGAGCCGCCGTCGATGCTTTATACCGAAGGCGCCGTCATCGCCGGTCTGGTCTACAACTACCTGCCCTTCGTCATCCTCGCCTGCTACGCGCCGCTGTCGCGGCTCAATCCGGAGCTCGCTGAAGCCTCGCGCGACCTCGGCGCTTCGGCCATGACCACATTCCGCCGGGTCATCCTGCCGTTGACCGTACCGGGCATCGCCGCCGGGGCGGTCTTCGTCTTCGTGCTGTCGATCGGCAATTTCGTCACGCCGGCGCTGCTCGGCGGTGGCCGCTTCCAGATGATCGGCAATCTTGTCTACGACCAGTTTCTGACCGCCAACGACTGGCCGTTCGGCGCGGCACTGGCGATGACGCTGATCGCCATCATGCTGCTGGTGCTGACGGCGCAGGCGCTGGCCGCGGATCGCGCCGCGGGCCGTACCGCCGAAGCGAAAGGAGGCGCCGATGTCTGAGCGCTCCCCTCTTTTTCCCTTCTCCCCGTTCACGGGGAGAAGGTGCCCCGAAGGGGTGGATTCGGGGCGGCGCAAACACCGGCAATGTTGGGCGCTGCCCCTCATCTGCCTGCCGGCATCTTCTCCCCGTGAACGGGGAGAAGGACGCTCGCCGCTCGCTCACGTCCAGACCATCGGACGTCAGCCATGACTTCATCTCCAGCCCGAGTTTTAGGCTTGCGGACGATCCTCGTCCTCGTCTTCGCCTTCCTCTACATCCCGATCGCCGTGCTGGTGGCGCTGTCCTTCAACCAAGGAGGGCTGCCGACCGTGTGGTCGGGCTTTTCGCTGAAATGGTACGCCTCGCTCGCCGGAAACGCCGCGATCCTTTCCGCCGCCCTCAACACGCTGATCGTGGCGCTGGTCTCGACGGCAATCGCCACGCTGCTCGGCACGCTGCTGGCCATCGGCATCGAAATGCGCCGGCAGTATGGAAGAGGCCTCGAGGCGCTGATCTTTGCGCCGATGATCATTCCCGACATCGTGCTGGCGATCGCGCTGCTCAGCTTCTTCTCGATGCTCGATTTCACCCTGGGCCTGCACACCATCATCCTCGCCCATGTCGTCTTCAATCTCGCCTTCGTCTGCTCGGTGGTGCGGGCGCGGCTGAAAAGCTTCGATTGGTCGATCGTCGAGGCCTCAGCTGATCTCGGCGCTTCGGCGCTCACCACCTTCAGGCGGGTGACATTGCCGGTCATCCTGCCGGCGGTCGTCGCCGGCGCGCTGCTCGCCTTCACTCTTTCGGTCGACGAGTTCATCATTGCCTTCTTCACATCAGGCGCCGGCCGCGCCTCGACCACGTTGCCGATGCAGATCTATTCGATGATCCGCTTCGGCATCACCCCGGAGATCAATGCATTGGCGACCATCGTCATGGCGGTCTCAATCACCGCGCTGACGCTGTCGCAGCGGCTCAACCGTGGGGTGATCGGCCAATGAGCGCACCGCGCACGCTGCTGGCGATCGACAGGGTGTCGAAGAATTTCGGCCGGGTGACGGCCGTTGACGGCATCTCGCTCGACATCCGCGAGAACGAGTTCTTCGCACTGCTCGGACCTTCGGGCTGCGGCAAGACCACGCTGCTGCGCATGCTGGCCGGCTTCGAGACACCTAATCACGGTCGCATCCTGCTCGACGGCCGCGACATCGCCAGGACCCCGCCCAACAAGCGGCCGGTCAATCTGATGTTCCAGTCCTATGCGCTGTTTCCGCATATGAGCGTCAGGGCCAATGTCTCCTACGGCCTTGAAATGGAACGCTTGCCGGCAAAGGAAATCCGCTCCCGCGTCGACGCCATCCTGGCGACGACCGAGCTCGTCGCCTTCGCCGACCGCAAGCCGGAGCAACTGTCGGGCGGGCAGAAGCAGCGCGTCGCGCTTGCCCGGGCGCTGGTCAAGCGGCCGCGGCTGCTTCTGCTCGACGAGCCGCTCGGCGCGCTCGACAAGAAATTGCGCGGCGCCATGCAGCTGGAGCTGAAGCGCCTGCAGCACGAGGTCGGCATCACCTTTGTCATCGTCACCCATGACCAGGAGGAATCGCTTGTCATGGCCGACCGCATGGCCGTGCTGAGGGACGGCAAGCTGCTGCAATGCGACACGCCGCACGCGGTCTACGAGCGTCCGGCCGACCGTTTCGTCGCCGACTTCATCGGCGTGATGAATTTCGTGCCGGGCAAGGCCACCGTCGACGGGGTGATGGCAGCGGACGGCACACGGATCGTCGGAACGGTTCCCTCGCCTCTGGCTTCCGGCGCAGCGGCGGTCGCTTCAGTGCGGCCCGAGCGAATTCGGCTTTTCCCGTCGCCAGAGACAGCCAACCGGATCGCCGGCACCGTCGAGGCGCTCGCCTATCACGGGCTCGACCTGCAGCTGCATGTCCGCACCGCTCTGTCGCCAAAGCCGTTCCTGGTGCGCGTCACCGCCGACGCCGCCGACCGGCGCCCGGTCTCGTCAGGCGATGCGGTCGAACTCGGCTGGGACGCCGCCGACGTCAGAATTTTCGCAGATTGATTGAAGGAGAAGCTTTCATGGCGCAGAAGACGATCGCGTTTTTTCCGGAAGCAGCCTACGGCCCGGCGCTCAATTCAGTCGGCATCGCCCAGGCGGTCGAGGCGCGCGGCCACAGAGCGGTGTTCCTGTCAGACCCCGGCTTCGTCGACGTCTACAAGGGCTACGGCTTCGAGGCTCATCCGGTGAACCTGTCCGAGCCGATGCCGCCGGAACAGATGGCTAAGTTCTGGGAAGACTTCATCAACGGCCATATCCCGAATTTCCGCAAATCGCCCTACGACCAGGTCGACAATTACGTGAAGGACTGCTGGACGGCGATCGTCGACAGCGCCAAATGGGCTGAGAAGGACCTGCCCGGCGTGCTTGCGACGATCAAGCCGGATGTTATCTGCGTCGACAACGTCATCCTGTTCCCGGCGATCAAGCAGTATGGCAAGCCGTGGGTGCGCGTCATCTCCTGCTCGGAAAACGAAATCGAGGACGAGGATATCCCGCCGCATCTGTCCGGCTGCGGCGAGAATGACCACGCCTGCCATCGGCGCTACCGCGATCATTTCAACGCGGTCATCAAGCCGATCCATGACGACTTCAACGCGTTCCTAAATGCGAACAACGAGGCGCCGTATCCGATCGGCCAGTTCTTCGAGGCCTCGCCCTACCTCAATTTGCTGCTCTATCCCGAGGCGGCAAAGTTCAAGCGCCGCCATCCGCTCGACCCGGCAAAATTCCAGTATCTGGAAGGCTGCGTGCGGCAGGAGAAGCCCTACACCGTGCCGGTTTTTGCGAAGAATAATGACGGGCCGCTGCTCTATGTCTCCTTCGGCAGCCTTGGCGCCGGCGATGTCGATCTGCTGAAGCGCATCATCGCGACGCTGGGCAAGACGCGCTACCGGGCGCTGGTCAATGTCGGCGGCTACAAGGACCAGTACGCGCAAGTGCCCGAAAACGTCATCGTCGAGAGCTGGTTTCCGCAGCCCTCGGTCATCCCGCAGGTCGATGCGGTGATCCACCATGGTGGCAACAACTCGTTCACCGAGTGTCTCTACTTCGGCAAGCCGGCGATCATCATGCCCTATGTCTGGGATGGCCACGACAACGCGACGCGGGTCGAGGAGACCGGCCACGGCTTCGGCATGCCGCGCTACGACTGGAGCGACGCCGAGCTCATCGCCAGGATCGAAACCTGTCTGACGGATCCGGCAATCAAGGCCAAACTGGCGAAAACGTCGGCGCAGATGCAATCGCAGAACGGCCCGGAGAAGGCGGCGGGGCTGCTGGAGGCGCTGCTGTGAGCGCGATGACAGGTATGGCGTTCCTTCGCGCCCCCCTCTGTCCTGCCCTCTTTGCCAAAACTTGGCATCTCCCCCACTTGGGGGGAGATCGGATGTCGCGACGGCTTTCGCCAATCATCAGCGTTGAAGAATGTGCGCGGCGAATGACGCTGCCAATCTCCCCCCAAGTGGGGGAGATGTCCGGCAGGACAGAGGGGGGCGCCGTAGAGCGAGCACAGATCAGGATTCGCACCAACGGAGCACCCACATGACCTCCTCCGCGCCGCATCTTCACGAAGCCTCCACCCGCGCCGACCTCATCGACTGGGGCACCCAGCCCAATGCGCTGGAAGGTGCTTCGCACTCGACCGGCAGGCTGGTCCACAAGGGGCCGAACAACCAGCCGGAATCCGGCATTTGGGTCTGCACGCCCGGCCGCTGGCGGCTGGCGATTCCGCGCGACGAATTGTGCCATTTCGTTGCCGGCCGCGCGACCTACCGATCAGATGACGGCGAGGTGATAGAAGTCTCCGCCGCCACGGTTGTCATGTTCCCGGCCGGCTGGGCGGGTGAATGCACCGTCCACGAAACCATCCGCAACGTTTACATGCTGGCCTGACTCACGCCTGCTGCACTGGAGCTTCACGACATGCCAACGCCAATTATGAAATCGCCGCTCGCCATCACCGATCTCGTCGACTGGGGCGTCATCCCCACCATGATCGAGGGCGAATCCCGCACCTCCGGCAAGCTGCTGCACAAGGGACCGGAGGGCCGCTCCGAATGCGGGCTGTGGGTCTGCACCCCAGGCAAATGGCACTGCCATGTCACCCGCGACGAGTTCTGCCATTTCCTCGAGGGACGCTGCACCTATGTCCACGAATCCGGCGAGGTGATCGAGATCGAACCAGATACTGCGGCCTTCTTTCCGCAGGACTGGAAAGGCGTCTGCACCGTCCGCGAGACCATAAAGAAGGTCTACATGATCCGCTGAGCGGGGTTGAAAGGAAGACCATGGAATTCTCCGCTGACCGGCCGACCCTCTTCGTCAATCCGGATTACCGGCCGATGACCGGTGCGGCAAAACCAGTGATCAATCCGGCGACGCTCGAGACTGTCGGCGCGATCACCGCAGCCAGCGATGGGGAAATCGACGCGGTGCTCACTGCGGCGACTAAGGCGCAGGCCGCTTGGAAAAAGCTCGACGCCAAGAGCCGCGCCAGGCATCTGCACGCCGTCGCCAACGCCATCGAAGCGGCCGACTTCACGCGCTGCGCCGAGCTGATGGTGCGCGAGATGGGCAAGCCCTATCCGGAAGCAATCGGCGAGATCGCCAATTGCGCACCGATCTTCCGCTATTACGCCGAAATGGCGCGTGACGACGCCGGCAAGATCGCCGGCACGACGCAGGCCGGTTCGTTCCAATATGCGCGCTACGAGCCCTACGGCACGTCGGTGCACATCATGCCCTACAATTTCCCCATCCTGCTGATGTGCTGGACCGTCGCCGCCTCGCTTGCCGCCGGCAATGCCTGTGTGATCAAGCCGGCCGAAGCGACGACACTGTCGACGCTGGATTACATGATGGTGTTCCGATCCTTGCCGCAGGGCCTGGTTTCCTGCCTGCCCGGCGGGGCAGCCACCGCGCAAGCCTTGATCGCTTCCGACCGCACCCATGCGGTCGCCTTCACCGGTTCGGTCGCCGCCGGCAAGGCCGTCGCCGTCGCCTGCGCCGAGCGTATGAAGCCATGCGTCATCGAGGCCGGCGGCAGCGATCCGCTGATCATCAGCCAACACGCCCCGCTCGAGGTGGCGGCGGCCGGCAGCGTCACCGCCGCGTTCCACCTCACCGGCCAGGTCTGCACTTCGGCCGAACGCTTTTTCGTCGTCGATGCCGTTCACGACCGCTTTGTCGAGCTGTTTGACGAAAAGACACGTGCGCTGCGCATCGGCAACGGCCTCGACAAGACCGAGATCGGGCCGCTGGTCAGCGAGGCGGCGCGGGCGAAAGTCATGCGGCTGGTAGACGATGCCATCCGCAGCGGCGCCAAGGCGGTCACCGGCGGGCGCATTCCGCCAGCGCACAATGTCGGCTGGTTCTACGAGCCGACGATCCTGACCGGTGTCACCCCCGACATGGCGATCGTGCGCGAAGAGTGTTTCGGACCGGTCGCCGCGATCTGCCGGGTCAAGGATTTCGACGAGGCGATAGAGCTCGCCAATGACAGCCCGTTCGGGCTCGGCGCCTCCGTGTTCACCACCGATCTAGCCGAAGCGCATGAGGCTGCGGAGCGGCTCGAAGCCGGCATGGTCTGGGTCAACAATCCGCTGATCGACAATGACGCGCTGCCGTTCGGCGGCTGGAAGGCGTCGGGCCTCGGCCGCGAACTCGGCCGCCAGGGGCTGGATGCATTCCGCCGTTCGAAGATGGTCATCATCGACCACAAGCCAGCGATCCAGGACTGGTGGTATCCCTATCCCGACAGCTGGTTCCGCGAGGACGGCGGCCGCAAGCATGTATGAGGTACGAAGGCTGCCTCAGCCGATGCTCTCGCCGCCGTCGATCACCAATGCCTGACCGGTCATGAAGGACGAGCGGTCGGAGACGAGGAACAGGATCGCTTCGGCTATCTCTTCGGCGCTGGCCCAGCGCTGCATGGGAATCTTGGTGCGGACGTAGCGTTCGATCGCGTCCCGCCCGCCCATCTGGGCGATGAACGGCTCGTTGAAGGGCGTGTCGACCCACCCCGGACAAAGCGCGTTGACGCGCACATTGTGCCGGGCATAGTCGAGCGACATCTGCCGGGTCATCGCCACCACGGCATGCTTTGAGGTTGCGTAGGCGATCATCTCGCGGTCGTAGAACACACCCGAATTCGAGGCGGTGTTCAGGATGACACCGCAGCCCTGTTCGATCATCGTCGGCATGACGAGCCTGGCCGCGAGGAACTGCGCCCGCACATTGATCCGCCACGAGGTATCCATGCCGTCGACGCCGACTTCGGTCAGCGTGCCGCCGACCTGGACGCCGGCGTGGTTGTGCAGGATGTCGATCCGACCATGTTTGCCCAGCGTTCCAGCGATGAGTTGCTCGACCGCCGCGTCCTCGCCGACATCCGTTGCGATCGCCTCGGCCCGGCCGCCGGCGGCTCGGATGTCGAAAGCCGTGGCTTCGCCGGCAGCCTGATCCCTGTCGGCGATCACCACCACCGCGCCTTCCCCGGCGATGATCATGGCACCGGCGCGCCCGATGCCCGACCCGGCGCCCGTCACCACGGCGATGCGATCTTTCAGAATCATGATGCGACTTTCAGTTTGATGGTTTGCGTTGGCGCAATTGCCATTGGGCAAGCACCACAAGCAGAACGGAGGCAACGAGGACGATCGTCGCGATGGCATTGATTTCGGGCGTCACGCCGCGCCGGATCGAGGCAAAGACATAGATCGGCAATGTCGTCTGTGCTCCGGCGACGAAGAAGGCGACGATGAAATCGTCGAAGGAGAAGGTGAAGGCGAGCAGGAAGCCGGCGATCACCGCCGGCATGATCTGCGGCAACACGACGCTGCGGAAGGTCGTCAGCGGGGTGGCGTAGAGATCACTCGAGGCCTCGACCAGATTGCGGTCGAGGCTGCCAAGGCGTGTGCCGACGATCATCGCCACCAGCGCCATGGAAAACAGGCCGTGCGCGGCGATGATCGAGCCGTAGCCGAGCGCCAGGCGTGGCGGCTGGTCGTTCGGCCACAGCGAAGCGAGAAACGGATTGACGACCCCAAATAGCTGGACGAGGGCGACCAGCGTTGAGATGCCGATGACGACACCCGGAACGACGATCGCAGCGCCGAGAAACGCATCGAAGATGGCGCGTGTCCGCGCGCCGATACGCGCCAGGCCAAGCGCCGCAGCCGTGCCGCACAGCGCCGCGAGCAAGGCGCTGGTTGTGGCGATGAACAGGCTGTTCTTCAGCGCTTCGACCAGGAACGGGTTCGACAGCGCCTTGCCGTACCATTGCACCGAGAAGCCGGTGAGCTCGCTGGCGTGGCGGCCCGCATTGAAGGAGAACAGCACCACCAGCGCGATCGGCAGATAGAGAAATGCAAAGACCGCTATGACGAAGGCGCGCATCAGATCAGATCCACCCGACGGGCGCCCGACAGCCGGGTCGAAATTCGGTTGGCGGCAATGAGCACCACCACCGAGACCAGAACCAGCGTGATCGCGATTGCCGATCCGAACGGCCAGTTGCGCGATTGCAGGAACAGATCGACCAGCGCGTTGCCTATGAAGAAGACCTTGCCGCCGCCGAGCAGCGTCGGGATCAGATATTCACCCAGCAGCAGGATCATGACCAGCGAGAAGCCGGTCATCACGCCAGGCAGCGACAGCCGCAGCGTCACGCCGAGGAATGTCGAGATCGGCGTCGCGCCGAGATCGGCGGAGGCTTGCAGCAGCCGGCGATCGAGCCGCTCGAGGCTGACATAGATCGGCAGGATCATCAGCGGCAGATAGCCATAGACGATGCCGAGCAGGACCGCGCCCGGCGTGTTGATCAGCCGCACATCGTCAAACCCGACATAGGCCAGCAATGCCGGGATGCCGCGTCCGCCCAGAACATACATCCATGCGTAGGTTCGCATCAGCAGGCTGGTCCAGAACGGGATGACGACAAGCGCAAGCAGGATCAGCCGCCACCGCTCCGGCGCGCGCAAGGCGAGGTAATAGGCAACCGGATAGGCGACGAGCAGACAGGCCAAGGCGCCTGCTGGCGCCAGCACCATCGTGTTCCAGAAGGCGGTCGCCCGCGCCGGAAGATTGGCATACTGCGCAAAGGTGAAAGCGGCCTGATAGCCGCCTTCCGGCGCCCGCTCGCCGACGCTGAAAACGGCAATCGCGACGAACGGCAAGACCAGAAACACCACCAGCCACGCGGTTGCCGGACCGAGCAGCAGCGCGGTCAGCAGATTATGACGAAGGACATTGCTGCGCATTGAAGAACCGCCCGGTGCCGGCGGACATCTGCCCGCCGGGTGAGTTGCCTGCATCGGACCTATGGCCCGTTCAAGCCGACTTGAAGCGGGCCATCAGTTCGGCCCGGCCCGGATCGGCCAGCGTCGCAGCCGCACCGAATTCCAGCGGCTTCAGCAATTCCGCCGCCGGGTAGAGGATCGGATTGTCCAGCACCTCCTTGGGCAGCAGCGCATCGACCCGTGCATCGGTGGAAGGCGCGCCGTTGGCCAGGTGCTCCTTGACCGCGACTTTCGGGTCCATCAGGTAGTTGAGCAGGGCATAGCCGGCGGGCTTGTTGGGCGCATCTTTCGGAATGGCGTAGAAGTCGGTCCAGATCTCACCGCCCTCCTTGCCAAGGACATAGGCGATCTCGGGAATGTCGCGGTGGAGCTGAGCCCCATCATTGGTCCAGCACATCGTCATCCAGGCGTCGCCAGCACGCATCGACGGCTGATAATCGCTGGAAACCGCGAACAGATGCGGCTTGACCTTCAGCAGCAATTCTTCCGCCTTGGCGAGTTCGTCCTGCTTCAGCGAGTTGAACGAGAAGCCGAAATATTTCAGCGCATTGCCGATCGTGGTGAGCTGATAATCATGAACCATGGTCCGGCCGTCACCCTCCGCCATGGCCGTGTCCCAGAATTCCTTCCAGCTCGTCATCGGCTTGGCCAGCTTCTTGGTGTTGACGGCAAATCCGGTGGTGCCCCAATTCTTCGGCACAGCGTAGGTAACGCCGTCGATCGTGCCTTCCCCGGTGAAGCGCGCGTCCTGTTGCGAGCCGTCGAAATTGGCAAGCTTGGCCATGTCGAGCGCCTCGATGATGTGGAGCTTCTTGTAGGTGGAAATCGTATAGTTGGTCGGCACGAAAAGGCTCCAGCCCGAGGCGCCAGCCTGCAGCTTGGCCAGCATCTCCTCGTTTGACCCGAACACATTGACCTCGGCGGCGACGCCCGTCTCGGCCTTGAAATTCTCGAACGTCGCCGGGTCGTGGTAATTGGGCCAGGTGGCGATCGACATGCGGTCGCCAAGGCCCTCCTGCGCGAAGGCCGGCGAAGGCATGATGCCGAGCTCTCGGGCCATCACCGCCGTTGCGATGCCAAGACCGGTGAGGCCTAGAAAGTCGCGGCGGCCGATGGAACCGCGCTTGAGGCGCATCAACTGATCGACGAATTTTTCAGGGCTTATCGGCAGTCCGTCACGATATGATTTCGACATGTTTATTTTCCCTCTGGTTGGTCCCGTTATTCTTGGGGCCCGGGAACGCGAGCGGCGTTCCGGCTGTAAAGCCGATGGCGACGGGTTCACCCGGCTTGAAGAGATTTCCACTGCCGATCAGGTGATCGGCCTTGGCGAGCAGGGTTCCGATACCGCGGACCTCGATCGCATATTCCGCTGTCGCGCCCAGAAAGATCCGGTTGCGGACAATGCCGTTCAGCAGGCCGCTTCCCGGCGCGCCGAGGCTTAAAGATTCGGGACGCAGGCTGACCGAAACAACTTCGTCCTGCCGCAGCGAAGTCCGTTTGCGCGCTGCAATGACGGTGCCGTCGGCAAGCGCCACCTCGACGAGGTTGCCCGAATGCCCGGCGACCTTGCCGCTCAAGAGATTGGTCTTGCCGACGAAGTCCGCGACGAACAGGTCGGCGGGCTCGTCATAGATTTCGCTTGGCTGTCCGAGCTGGACGATACGCCCGCCATTCATGACGCAGACGAAATCGCTCATCGACAGTGCTTCTTCCTGGTCGTGCGTGACAAGGACGAAGGTGATGCCGATCTCGCGCTGCAGGTTCTGCAACTCTATCTGCATGTCGGTGCGCAGCTTCTTGTCGAGCCGCCAGCGGCTCGTCGAGCAGCAGCACCGCTGGTTTGTTGACCAGCGCGCGCGCCAGGGCGACACGCTGCTGCTGGCCGCCGGAAAGCTCGTGGATCTTGCGGCGGCCGTAGCCGGCAAGCCGCACCATGGCGAGCGCCTCGCCTGCCCTCAGGCTGATCTCCCGCGACGACAGCCGCGGCCTTGCCTGGCGCAGCCCGTAGGCGATGTTGTCCTCGACATCCAGATGCGGAAACAGCGCATATTGCTGGAACACCATGTTGACCGGCCGCCGGTAGGGCGGCGTGCCGGCCATGTCGCGGCCGCGGATGAAGACCGCGCCTTCGCTCGGCTGTTCGAAGCCGCCGATCATGCGCAGGCAGGTTGTCTTGCCGCAGCCGGACGGCCCGAGCAAGGCGACAAAGGCAGACGGCGGGATGGCAAGATTGATGCCGCTGACCGCAGTCACGCTGCCGTAGCGTTTGGTGACCCCGCGAAACTCGATATCTGGCACTGCGGTCAAAGCTGCGGGTCTCCAGCGAAGGCGATTTCGCGACGCTATCAGAGCCAACGGTGACTAGTATATACCTCGCAGGTGGTATATTCGGTCTATTTTCTCGTTTAAAGGGGTATAAATTGAGCGGATCGCGCGGCGACGAATACAATCAGCTCGCTGCGCTCATCGCTGCGACACGGGAGACGAGCGGCGAGCTTTTCGGCAAGGCGATGGTCACCTGGCTCCGGCGGCATGTCAGCTTCGATCACTGTGTGATCTTCGGCTATCGCGGCGCCTCGCGCCCGCCGCTGCTGTTCGAGACGTTCTCCCCAACCGAAAGCCACGTCTTCGTCGCGCTCTATCAGGAGGGGCCTTATCTGCTCGACCCGTTCCACCACGCGGCGGTCGAGCGCAAGGAAGGTTTTTGGCGCATGCGCGAGCTGGCGCCGGACCGCTTCTATGCCAGCGAATATTACCGCTCCTACTATAGCCAGACCAAGCTGGCCGAAGAGGTTGGCTTCTTCGTGCCGCTGCCGGGAAAGGACGCGCTGGTGGTCTCGCTGATGCGACTGCATGCGTCGGGACCCTTCGGAACCGCCGATGCCAGGCTGCTGCGGGACATGGCGCCGGCTGTGATCGGTTTCGCCAGGCTGCGCTGGCCGGCCCTTCCGGCCGACGAACCGGCAGAGACCAAGCAGGACGAGGCGATTGCGCCGGTCAACGAGTTCGAACGTGCTCATATCTGGAAGAGCCTTTCGCTCACACCGCGCGAAAAGCATGTCGTCGATCTGGTGCTCCAGGGGCATTCGACGGAATCGATAGCCAGGGCGATGCGCATCGTACCGGGAACCGTAAAGGTCCACCGCCGCAACATCTATCGCAAGCTCAAGATCAAATCGCAGGCTGGTCTTTTCGCGCGTTTTGTCGAGATCATGGACGCGCGGATTCGGTAGTCCACGATTTTCGAAAACGGCCTCGCTCAGTTTAGCTGGCGACGCCTTCCCAGGCGCCGGTTTCAGCCATCTGTCTGAGCAGCGGCGCCGGCTTAAAAACATCCTTGCCGGTCCGCTCGTGCCAGTGGTCCAGCCGTCCGATGATCTTGTCGACCCCTTCGAGGCCGGCCCAGAACATCGGGCCGCCCTTGCCCACCGGAAAGCCGTAGCCGTTTACCCAGACGACATCGATATCGGAGGCGCGGGCAGCGATCCCTTCCTCGAGGATCTTCGCCCCCTCATTGATCATCGGATAGAGCGTCCGCTCGATGATCTCGTCAGCGCCGATCGCGCGCGGCGCGATGCCCTTCTCGGCAGCCTTGTCGCGGATCAGCGCTTCGACCTCGGGATTGGGAGCCGGCGTACGCGAGCCGTTCTCGTAGAGATAAAAGCCTCTGCCGGTTTTTTGGCCGAAATGCCCCTGTTCGCACAGCGTGTCGGCGATCATTGCCGTCTGGCCGCGTGCCTTGCGGTTGCGCCAGCCTATGTCGAGGCCGGCGAGATCACCCATCTGGAAGGGCCCCATCGGCCAGCCGAAATCGGTGAACACCTGGTCGATCTGCTGTGGCGTTGCACCTTCCAGCAACAGCGCCTCGGATTCCGAACCCCGCGCGGCCAGCATGCGGTTGCCGACGAAGCCATGACAGACGCCGACCACGACCGGCACCTTGCCGATCCGTCGCGCCAGTTCGACGATTGTCGCCAGCACATCGGGCGCGGTCTTCTCGGCGCGCACGATTTCCAGCAGCTTCATGACGTTGGCCGGCGAAAAGAAATGCATGCCGACGACATCCTGCGGGCGCGAGGTCGAGGCGGCGATTTCGTGGACGTCGAGATAGGAGGTGTTGGTGGCCAGGATCGCGCCCGGCTTGGCCACCGCGTCAAGCCTGCCGAACACCTCCTTCTTGACCGCCATCTCCTCGAACACCGCCTCGACGACCAAGTCGCAATCGGCGAGGTCGGCGTAGTTGGTGCTGCCCTTGAACAGGCCGAGCCGCTGACGCTTGGCCTCTTCGCTGAGCGAGCCGCGGCTGACCGACACGGCGTAGTTCTTGTCGATCATCGCCAGCCCGCATTGCAGCCCTTCCTGCGTCGCCTCCAGCACGGTGACGGAGAAACCGCCATTGGCGAACGCCATGGCGATGCCGCCGCCCATGGTGCCGGCGCCGATGACGCCAACCCGCACGATCTTGCGCCTGACGACGTCCTTGCCGGCAATCTTTGCCGGGGGGCGGCGGGGGCCGCCCAGAGGCCCCCCGGGGGGCGCGTGAGGGCGGGCACCGAGGGTGTGGGGGGGCTGGGGGGTGTTTACAACACAAAACCCACCCCCCCCCCCG
>NZ_JAMYLP010000031.1:0-59813 GCF_040318085.1 Mesorhizobium sp. M1322 | reverse complement strand
GTCAGATCACTTGCGTAGCGCGGGCAGCGCCGTTCATACTGCGGGCGAGTGGTTTCGGTCCAAGGCATCGTGATCTCCGTCGAATCTCAGCAATCGTCCTGTCCACGCCGTGATCTGGCTGCCGTCGACCTTCTATTCGGCCGTCGCCGCGACACTTGTCGAAATGTTCGAGCTGGTGAACACCATTCGCGGCGCGCCGGCGATTTCCTTCGAATTCGTGGCGCGGCAGGCCGACGCCACGACGACGCCTGGAATATCCTTTCACAACAGACGCGAACCCTCGCAACGCATGGACCTGCTGGTCCTGCTGGCCATGCCCGGCATGCAAATCCCGGAGCTTGTTGCCGCGCTGGAGGAAGAGAGCCGCCACGCCGCGCCGCTTATCGCAAGCGCGCAGCGCGACGGCGCTATCATCGCCGCGCATTGCGGGGCCGGATACTTACTGGCAGACGCCGGTCTTCTCGACCGAAAGCGGGCGACGATCTCCTGGTGGTTGAAGGCCGATGCCCAGCGCCGCTTTTCGAAGGTGCGTTGGGACGCTTCACGTGTGCTGGTCGGGGACGGACGGATCTACACTTGCGGCGGCGGTTTTTCAGGCCCGGAGCTCAGCAAGGCGCTTCTGCGGGATCTTGGCTTCGCCAGGGAGGAGCGCCTGGTTCGCAAATTGCTGGTGCTGCCGCCGTCCCGGCAGATCCAGACACCCTACGAGTTCCCGCTCACCGATCTCCTGCCTTCGCAAGAGCCGTTCCGCGACCGGCTCGAAGCCTTGTCCAGAAAACAGCTCGGAGCGCTCGACCTTGCCTTCCTTGGTGCGCAACTCGGCCTGTCGCCGCGAACGCTGGCGCGCCGGTTTTCCGATGAATTGCACACCACCCCGGCCGATGGATTCAGAACCGGCGCCTTGAGGCCGCGAAAACACTTCTTGAAACCACCAAACTCGGTGTTTCGGAAATATGTTACCAGGTCGGATACCGGGATACGGCCTCATTCAGCCGGCTTTTCAACCGCGTGATCGGACTGCCGCCGGGTGAATACCGGCGCCAGAGCCAGTAGACATCGGCTGGAACTTGGAGCGCGGCGGATCGCGCGCTTGTGAAGCACTGGTCTGTCGGAAAGGTCGACCAGGCCTTTGACCTCGGTGCGGTAAGACCTAGGTTAAGCCCGGGCTTTTCGCCCCATTCTTTCCATTCCCCACGGAGATCAGTCTTGCAGAAACGTCGTCTCGGTCAAACCGACCTGTCCATCGCGCCGCTGGTTCTGGGCGGCAACGTCTTCGGCTGGACCGCCGACGAGAAAACCTCTTTCGACCTGCTCGACCGCTTCGTCGGCGCCGGCCTCAACGCCATCGACACCGCCGATTCCTATTCGCGCTGGGTTCCCGGCAACAAGGGCGGCGAATCTGAAACGATCATCGGCAAATGGATGAAGAGCCGTGGCAACCGCGACAAGGTCGTGGTGATCACCAAGGTCGGGTCGGATATGGGGCAGGGCAGGAAAGATCTCTCCGCCGCCTATGTCGAAAAGGCCATCGACGCGTCGCTGAAGCGGCTGCAGACCGATGTCGTCGATCTCTATCTGTCGCACTGGCCGGACCCGACCACCCCCTACGAAGAAACGCTCGGCGCCTACGAAAAGCTGCTCGCCAAGGGCAAGATCCGCTACGTCGGCGCCTCCAATCTCGACGCCGGCCAGCTGCGCGCCGCGCTCGACGTGGCAAGTCTACGGGGTCTGCCGCGCTATACGGTGCTGCAGCCGGAGTACAATCTCTACGATCGCGCCTCTTTCGATGGGCCGCTCCGCGATTTGTGCATGGCAGAGGATATCGGCGTCGTCACCTATTTCAGCCTCGCCAAGGGGTTTTTGAGCGGCAAGTACCGCAGCGAAGCCGATCTCGGCAAAAGCGCGCGTGGCGACGGCGTGAAGGGCTATCTCAATGCGCGCGGCATGCGCATCGTGGCAGCACTCGACGCCGTGTCGGCGCGTCATTCGGCCAAGCCGGCGGAAGTGGCGCTCGCCTGGGTGATCGCGCGGCCTGGCGTCACGGCGCCAATCGCCAGCGCCACGAAGCTGGACCAGGTCGACAGCCTCGTCCGCGCCGCATCATTGAGGCTCAGCCCGGACGATATGGCCGAGCTCGACAGTGCGAGTGCGTAGAAGCCGGCGCCAAGCGGCGGCCTGCTCAACAGCAGCCAGAGACTGGGCGCTTGGCGGTTTGACGTTCGCGGCGACACTGGTTTTGACCACGGCGCTGGCTGTGGTTGCGTAAACACCTGTCGATCAAGCAGGTGGTTTAGGCCGGGGTCTCGGAGCCCAGTTCCCTCAGCCGCTTCACCGCCGTCGGCGGCAGGGGCGGCGGGTTCGGCGCGCGGGATGCCTCGATGAGCAGCTGGTCGCAGGCGGCTTCCGTCTCGCCGATCAGCCGTTCCATGAATTCCTCCTTGCCCAACCCCGCCGGGATCGGCGGCAGGAAGCGGGCCTTGATGGTGCCGGGATAGCGCAGGAATTTCCGGCGCGGCCAGTAGAGGCCGGCGACGTGGGCGACCGGCACCACCGGAATGCCAAGCTGGGTATAGAGCTCGACGATGCCGTATTTGTAGGCCGGCTCGTCGCCTGGCGCCCGGCGTGTGCCCTCGGGATAGATGATCAACTGGCGGGGATTGCGCGCCAGCTCCGCCCTGGTCGCGGCGACCACCGCTTTCAGCGCCTTCGAGCGGCTGCCGCGGTCGACCGGGATCATCCGCATTTTCAGAATGTACCAGCCGAAGAACGGGATCCAGGTCAGTTCCCGCTTCAGGATGTAGATCGGATCCTGCAGGAACGGGAAGAAGGCGATCGCGTCCCAGAAGGACTGGTGCTTCGGCGCCAGGATGAAGGAGCCCTCGGGCAGGTTTTCCTGGCCGGTGATCTCGCTTTTGGTGCCGGCGATCTTGTCGTAGAGCCACATGCTGGTGCGCGACCAGAATTTCGGCACGAACCAGGCGCGGTGGCGCGGCGATAGGAAATAGTACGGGGTCCAGAGGATCATCTGGACGATCAGATTGACGTAGAAGACGAAGTTGAACGCCAGCGAGCGGACATAAAGCATGCAGGAAGAGCCCGGTGAGGAGGTGTGCGTTGGTTACACCAAGCGCGGGCAAAAAGGAAACGGTGCGATAGCCCGTTCGTCAGGCCTGCCAGGTCGCTTGCACCAGCCGTTTCTTCAGGCGTGGGGCGGCGAAGTCGAGGAACGCACGCAGTTTCACTGGCAGCAGACCCTGGCCGGCATGCACGAGACTGACCGGCCATGGCTGCGGCTCGAATGCCTCCAGCACGGTTCGGAGTGTGCCCGACCGCACTGCAGCTGTGATCTGGTAGGAAAGCACCCTCGTCAACCCGACGCCGGCAATCGCGGCATCGACCGCCGCTTCCGCAGTGTTGACCCGAAGCCGTGAGCGGATCGGAACAGCGACTTCGGCCTTGCCGATGGCAAAGGTCCATGCGGCGGGGGCGGTGAGCCCCTCGAAGGTGATGCAGCTGTGTGCCGCGAGGTCTTTCGGGGTCTCCGGCATGCCGTGCTCGGCCAGATAGGCCGGGCTCGCGCAAACAACGCGCCGGATCGAGCCGATGCGGGTGGCCACCAGGCTCGAGTCGGGAAGCTCGCCGATGCGGACGGCGAGATCGATGTGCTCTTCGGTCAACTGCGTTATCCGGTCCGCGAGCATCAGGCGGATCGCCACGTCGGGGTAGGCGGCGAGAAAGCCGGTGATGACCGGCAGCACATGCAGGCGGCCAAAGACGATCGGTGCGGTGATGATCAGTTCGCCCGTCGGGGCGCTGTATTCGCCGGCGGCGGTCCGCTCGGCCTCGCCGACCTCGTCGAGAATGCGGCGGCAGGCAGCGAGGTAGGCGTGACCCGCGTCGGTCAGCGTCAGCTGCCGCGTCGAGCGGTTCAGGAGACGCGTTTTCAGATGCCGCTCCAGGTCGGAGACCTTGCGGCTGACCGTTGCAAGTGGAATGCCGAAACGGCGTCCGGCGGCCGAAAGGCTGCCGGCCTCCACCGCGGCGACGAAAAGCGACATGGCCTCGAGGCGATCCATGCTTCTCCCGGAAAATGGAAGGATCGGTTGCAACTATGACATCTACATCCGAAAGATGGAAGGCATTATTTCTTGCGGCTATGGCTCGAAGCTCTGCCGTCAAAGGAGGCTTTCATGAACGCTCACGTCTTCACCAGCGACGTCGCCTTTACGCCAACCGTCAAGGCGATCCAGGCCCGCAAAGGCTCACGTGAGGCCTATGCCCGCGTCGAGCAGCGCGGCGGCTGGCAAGCTGATATCACGCCCGATCTCGCCGCCTTCATCGAGGCGCAGACCAGCGTCTTCCTGTCGACGGCCAATGGTGACGGCCAGCCCTACATCCAGCATCGCGGCGGGCCGGCCGGCTTCCTCAAGGTGCTCGACGAGCGGACGATCGGATTCGCCGATTTCTCCGGCAACAGGCAATTCATCACCCAGGGCAATCTGGACGACAACCCCCGCGCCTTCCTGTTCCTGATCGACTATGCGCACCGGCAGCGCATCAAGATCTGGGGCAGTGCGCGTGTCGTCGAGGACGACGCCGAACTGATGGCGAAGCTGATGCCGGAAGGCTACAAGGCGCGCCCCGAGCAAATCATCCTGTTCACGGTTTCGGCCTGGGATTCCAATTGCCCGCAGCACATTCCACAGCGTTTCGAAGCGGCCGATGTGGCCTCGGCGCTGGCCGAACGGGACAAGCGTATCGAACGTCTCGAACAGGAGATCGCGCGCCTGCGTGGCGGTTCAAGCGCCACGGTCAAGGAATAATAACGACAGGCTCAGTTCGGCGCAGCGGCCTCGGCCAGCGCGATGCCGGTTGGCGTTGGCTTCACCGGCACGATGCCGCGCGCCAGCGCCAGCAGATATTTGTTGTATTCGGTGAACAGCACGCGCAGCGCCCTGGGCTTGATCAGCCAGCCGCCATTGCCAAGATTGCTGTTGACCACCGGATAGGGCTCGAGCTTGGCCTTGTGCAGCAGCCGGCCCATTTCCAGCAGGCTGCGCGGCATGTGATAGTTGTTGGTGACGAGGATCACAGTGCCATAGGCATGGTCTTCCACCCACTTGGCACTTTCCTCGGCATTGCCGATCGTGTCGAGCGCGGCGCGGTCGATGTCGACGCAGCAGGAAAACAATTTCTTGTCGCCGCGGGTCGCGACCTGAAGCTGGCGGCGGCTGGCGGAAGGATGGACGCCGCTGATCAGCAGCCGCTCGCCCTTGCCGGACGCCAGCAGACCCATAGCGGCATCGAGACGCGAATGGCCGCCGGTCAGCACGATGATGGCATCGGCTTTTGCCGGATTGGCGGGCGTCGCGAGACGGCTGACGGTATTGGCGAACCAGCCGAAGCCGCCGGCAAACAGCGTTGCAAGCACGAGCAGAAAGAAAGCGGAGATGCGCAACGCGCCCGCCAATCGGCTGGGCTTGGCGCGCTCGCGAGAAGGCGCAATCACCAAGGGCAATTGTCCAGCCGTTCCGGTCGACTCGCGCGCGTCCATTATCTTATCGTTAACCCTGAAATGCGGCGTTTAGTAGGTCAAAAAGCACACATTACGTTACGCTAATTCTCTATTCGTGATCACCCCGCGTCCGGCTGGCGGACATCGATGTCGCTGAGATAGGTGACGACGGTGACATGGGAGGTTGCCGCCGTCAGCGCACCGATGACCAGCACCATGAGGACGACGCCGAGATAGCCCGCCGAACCGATGGCGAAATTGCCGAACAAGGCGGTCGCCTGATCGGCCTCAGGCGTTGCCATGTTGCGCGACGACCACCATGAGAAGACGATGAAGACGAGCACCGCCGCCGCACCCCCGGCGGCTGCGCCTTTCATGCCGGTGACGAGAAAGTGGTGGCGGAATTCGCGCGCGATGAAGCGCGCTTCGGCGCCGACGAAATGCAGCACCTCGATGATATGGCCGTTGCCGGCCATGGCGCCGCGCGTCGCGAACACCACAGTCAGCACGGTTGCCGACAGCATCAGCGCGAGCACGGCGATGCCGATGATCACCGTGGTGCGGGCCATGGCCACCAGCCGGTCGACCCAGGTGCGATGGTCGTCAAGTGCTGCGCTGGGCAGTTTCGGCGTGATCGCGGCGCGCATGGCGGCGAAGTCGGGCGGGTTGCTCTCGTCTATGGTGACGATGATCAGACGCGGCACCGGCAGGTCGTCGATGTTGAGACCCGAGCCAAGCCACGGCTCCAGCAGCCGCGCCGTGGCGTCGCGGTCGACGATCCTGGCGCTCTTCACGCCAGGAAATTCGCCGGCGATCTGCGAGGCCTGGGCAAGTGCTGCCTCCATGTCGAGACCATCTGCCGGCTTGATCTGGATCGTCGCCTCGCGGGAGATCTGGTTCTCCCAGACCGAGGCGGCGTCGCGCACCAGCGTCACCGCGCCGAAGGTCAGGCAGGACAGGAACGTCATGATGGCAATGACCAGGACCAGCGCCCGGCCGGCGATGTTCTGCGCCGGCACGATCGGCGCCATCTTGCGCTGAACGCGCTGCGTCGCAGCCTTCCCGGCGTGCTGGTCTTCGACGTGTTGAACGGAAAGGTCAGTCATAGATATCCAGTCTTCCGCCGGCCAGGATCATGCGCCGCGCGTCGACCTGTTCCATCAGGCCGAGGTCGTGCGTCGCGATCACCACCGCGGTGCCCAGCCGGTTGAGTTCGATGAACAGGCGCAGCAGGCGTCGCGCCAGCGGCGGATCGACATTGCCGGTCGGCTCGTCGGCAAGCAGGATCTCGGGCTGCTCGATTAGCGCCCTGGCAATTGCGGCACGCTGTTTCTCGCCACCCGACAGCACCGGCGGCAGCACATGCATACGCTCGCCAAGGCCGACCCATTTCAAGAGCTCGGTCACGTCGGTGCGGTAGCTCGCCTCCTCGCGACCGCGCACGCGCAGCGGTAAGGCCACGTTCTCGTAGGTCGTCATGTGGTCGAGCAGGCGAAAGTCCTGGAACACGACGCCGATGCGCCGCCGCAGATGCGGCAGCTCGGTGCGCGAGATGCGCGAGCGGTCCTTGCCGAAGATGGTGATCAGTCCGCGCGTCGGCTTGAGCGACATGAACAAAAGCCGCAGCAGCGTCGTCTTGCCGGCGCCCGAAGGGCCGCTCAGGAACTGGAAGGAGCGCTCCGGTATGTGCAAGGAAATGTCGCGGAGGATTTCCGGACCCATGCCATAGCGGAGGCCGACATTTTCGAAGCGGATCACGTTCGACGACCTGAAACCTGCGGCGGCGAGGAGCCAGCCATCTCTGAGAAAAGACCATCGGCCGGCATGGTTAACCGGCGGTTAATTCTGAGGTTTTTTGGGCGCGTCACAGGGGTACCGATGGGGAAGCGTTAACCATTTCCGTTTACGCAAAAGAAACGAAGAGCGAACAAGTGCCGTAGTGCTGGAGCCATGATGGCTGAGGATCGAACCGCGCGCCCGGTTTCCGGCGAAATCATGACCGGTGCGGCCGCCGCGCCGGAACGCATCATGCGTGATCCGGCCGACGACATCGTCGATGCCGACTACGAGGTGCTGCCGCGCCGCACCGCCAGCATGGACCCGTCACCGCCGCTTTCGCGCGCGATCGCCACGCCATCGCTCGAAGGCATGGACATGCTGCGCAAGCCCAAAGCCGCGATGGAAAGGCTGCGGGCGCGCGGCGGGCCGATCTTCTGGATCGCCGGCCTCAGTGCCGTGTTTGCAGCCTTCTGGGTCTCGGGCGGGCACGCGCTGGTGCGCCAGGCGCCGCTTCTTCTTGCGGCACAGGAAACGGGCGCTGCACTCACCATTTCAGGCGTTACGTCGCGTATCGATGCGTCCGGGCCGAAACCTGTCCTGTTCGTCGGTGGCGAGGCCGCGAATGACGGCGCCAGTCCGTCGCCATTGCCGCCGCTGGAAATCCGGGTCACCGGCAATGACAGGCGCACAACCCGTTATACGCTGGGGACATTCAACCGTTCGCTGGCGCCCGGCGAAAGATTTGGCTTTTCGAGCCGGCTCGACGTGCCTAGAAACGGGGTCAAGACCGTCTCGGTCACCTTCGCCAACTAGGGCGATCATTTCTGGAAAGGCTGCCAATGCCAGTCGTGCGCGGCAAGGATATCGAGGTTCTGTTTTCGGCGTCGGCGATTGCCCGCCGCAATCTGGAGCTCGCCAAGGAGATCGCCGAGCGCGACTATCAGGACCTTCTGGTGATTTCGGTGCTGAAAGGATCGTTCATTTTCGCCGCCGATCTCATCCGCGCCATGCACGATGTCGGCCTGTCGCCCGAGGTCGAGTTCATCTTCATCTCCAGCTACGGCGCCGGAACCACCAGCGGCGAGGTGAGGGTGCTGCGCGACATCGATAATGAGGTCGCCGGCCGCGACGTGCTGTTGATCGACGACATTCTCGAATCCGGCAAGACGCTGTCCTTCACCCGCAACCTGATGCTGTCGCGCGGCGCCAAAAGCTGCGCCATCGCCGTGCTGCTCGACAAGCGCATGCGCCGCCAGACCGCGCTCAACGCCGACTATGTCGGCTTCGACTGCCCCGACTATTTCGTCGTCGGCTATGGCATGGATGTCGCCCACGCCTTTCGCGAGCTGCCGTTTGTCGGTGTCGTCAAGGGCGACGCCTGAGACCTTTTGATAATTCTACTGCGGTGGTTGCCACGCCATCTGACTCGCCGGAGGAGTTCTGAAAGGCCTCACTGATCTCGGCGCCTTCAGAAAAAGTCAACTTTTCCCCGCCAAATGTTCCGCTATGGCAAAGCTCCTGATCGTCGAGGACGAAGAGTCCGTCCGCACCCTCGCCGCCCGCGCGCTCGAACGCGCCGGGCATATGATCGACATCGCCGCCGACGGCGCGCAAGGGCTTGCCCTGATCCGCGCAGCACGTGGCGGCTACGACCTTGTCGTCTCTGATATCCGAATGCCGGAAATGGACGGCATCCAAATGGCCAAGGCGGCGGCGTCGCTTTTCCCGGCGGTGAAGATCTTGCTGATGACCGGCTATGCCGACCAGCGCGAGCGCGCCGAGGAATTGAACGGTGTCATTGTGGACGTCGTGCAAAAGCCGTTCACGCTGGCCGAAATCCGCGCGCGTGTCGAAAAGGCGCTCGCCTGTTTTGCCTAGAATCCAAGCCTGACCGCGGTCAGGCCGGATCGCAGGTCGCCGCGATTGCCGGCGCGCTGCTCCGGTGCCGGCTGGCATGGAGCGCGAACAGACCGGCGCCGATGATGAGGGCGGCGCCGACCACGGTGGTCGATCGCGGCACTTCGGCAAAGAACAGGAAACCCCACAGCGGCGACCAGATGATGCCGGTATATTCGAAGGTGGCGACGCTGTTGGCGGGCGCCAGCCGGTAGGCCTGCGACAACAGGATCATCCCGGCCGAAGCGACGAAGCCGCAGGCGGCCATCGTCAGGAAATCGATCGGCGTCGGCCAGATCCATGGCCTGACCAGGAATTCGAGGCTCGGATGGGTGGCGTGAGCAATTCCTGCCAGCCAGAACAGCCCGGCGACCGCTGCAGCGCCCAGGAGATAGACGCCGTTCTGATAGAACGCCATGACCGTGGATGATTCGGTGTCGCCGATCTTGCGGGCCATCAACTGCGAAAAACCGTACAGCACCGCCGAGGCCAGCGACAGCAGCGCCGCCCAGTCAAACAGCCCGGCACCGGGCCGCAGCATCACCAGCACGCCCAGCATCCCGACCATGACGGTGACCAGCGTCTGCCACGCCACCCTTTCGCCGAGATAAGGGCCGGCAAGCGCCATGATGAACAGCGGTGCCATGAAATAAAGCGCCACCGCGTCGGCAAGCGGCAGGGCGGCGATCGCCAGGTAGTAGACCGTGTAGGAGGTGAACAGGATGAAGGCGCGCATCGTCAGCATGCGAAATCGCTTCGAAAAGATCGCCCTGAGCCCGACATCGGCATGAACCAGCACGAGAAGAATGGGCAGGGCGACGATCGAGCGGATCGCCATCACCTCGGTCACCGGATAAGTGCCCGATACGGCCTTGATCAGCGGATCCTGGAGCGAGAACACCAGAACGCCGAGGCAAAGGCTTGCCATGCCGAGGACGATCCGGTTCTGCATGTTTTCGACGGCTCCTTGCGTGTGCGGCCCGAGAGCCGGGCCCGCGTAATTTTTGTTTTATGCATGTCCCAAAAACCGCTGAGCACTTTTGGGCGACATGCATCAAAAAGAACCCGCCACCGTTTCGGGCAGCGGGTACGAGTGAGGACTGATTGGTCCGCAGCCGATTTCGCAGCCGCATATCCAATGGGTAAAGCGACTATTATCCGCCGTTTGACATGTTGCAAACGAATTGGAATGATGCCAGCAATCAGATTTTCTTATGGCGGACAAATGAAGCCCACGCTCGACAGTGATCTGCTGCGCACCTTCGTCGCGGTTGCGGACACCGGCAATTTCACCAAGGCAGCGGAGCGGGCCGGCCGTACCCAGTCGGCGGTTTCGATGCAGATGAAGAAGCTCGAAGATCTGCTCGGCGACAGTCTGTTCGAGCGCGGCTCGCGTGGCGTGGCGCTGACGCGCCGCGGCGGCGAACTCATCGTCAACGCACGCCGGATCGTATCGCTGCTGGACGAGACGGCGGCCTCGATGGTCGCCGCGCCGCTTGGTGGACCGGTGCGCATCGGCATCCCGGAGGAATATGGCCACGCGATCCTGTCGCGCGCGCTCGGTTCTTTTGCCAAGCGCCATCCTCAGGTCGACGTCACCGTCCGCTATGCGCATTCCGGTGCGCAGATCGCGGCGCTCGCCGCCGGCGAGCTCGATCTGGCGGTGGTGTTCGAATGGCAGGACCTCTCCGGCGGTGAGGTGCTGATGCATGACCCGACCGTATGGGTGACGTCGGAGCTGCATCATATGCATGAGGAGCGGCCGATGCCGATCGCACTCTACAACCGTGCCGGCTGGTGCAAGGATTTCGCCATCAAGTCGCTGGAGCAGCGCGGTCTCGCCTATCGTGTCGCTTATACCAGCGATACCAATGGCGGCCTGCGGCTCGCCGTCACCTCCGGGCTGGCGATCGCGCCGATCTCGCGCAGCAACATCCCGTCCGGCTGCCGCGAACTTACGGCCGCCGACGGGTTCGGCGACATCGATTCCTCGAACGTGGTGCTGCGGCGCAATCCGAACGCGTCCGGCGAGGCCATCGACGGCATGGAGGAGGCGATCCGCGAGGCGTTCACCAACCGCTAAATCCGATGCTCAAACAAAACATAGAGGGCCGGCACGGTTCGACTTGATAGTCCGCCGCTCTGAGCCGACTAACGGAATGTGCAGGTAGCGCCACTTGCCGACCTCAGCACCTCTAAGCGCGAACGCCTGGTGTGATGCCCGATGCGGGCGTTCGTAGGCATCTCGCTGTTACATCGCGGTGACAAAAGCACCGCCACGGTGGCGTCAACCGGTTACACAGAGCAGGAAATATCTCCGGCCTTCTGGGAGTGGTCAGCGTCCCCAGAGGCTGAGTTAGCGTGTCGTCGGTTGGCTGTTAGCGCTGCGACTGGAACGCTTCACGCCTCGCAAGCGGGGATAGCGAAGTCTAGTGAAGGCAAGGTCAAGCTGCGTTCTCCGTTCTGTATCGGCGACGGGCGGCGACTGGGAGAGATGGATACCATGCACGTAGGGCGTCCGGAAGTTGGCAGGACGTGGACGCGGGGCGGCCCGCGTGCAGGCGCTTGGCTGAGCGGTGCAATGACCACACAGCGCCGCCTCGCAGCGATCCTGGCTTGCGACGTGGTCGGCTATTCGCGCCTGACGGAGCGCGACCAGCGCGGCACGCTCGAGCGGCTAAAGATCTACCGCAAGGACCTCCTCGAACCGCTGGTCTCCGAGCACGGGGGTCGGATCGTGAAGCTCACCGGCGACCGCATGCTTTGCGAGTTCGCGAGCGTCGTTAACGCGGTGACCTCGGCGATGGCGATCCAGCAGGCCCTGGCAGAACACGAGGCGGAGACGCCCGAGGAAGAGCGGATTCGCTTCCGCATCGGCGTCAATCTCGGCGACGTGGTCTGCGAGGAGGACGGCGACCTCTACGGCGACGCGGTCAACATCGCCGCCCGCCTCGAAAGCATCGCCGATCCCGGCACCGTGGTCGTCTCGGGCACCGCCTACGACCACCTTCAGGGCAAGCTCGACTGCGGCTTCACGCCGCTCGGCAACCTGCGCCTCAAGAACATCGAGCGGCCTGTGCGCGCCTACCGCGTCGAGACCGACGCCAGCGCCTCGGTGGCTGCACTGCCTCCACTGCCCGAGAAACCCTCGATCGCGGTTCTGCCTTTCACCAACATGAGCGGCGATCCCGACCAGGAATACTTCGCCGACGGGCTGGTGGAGGACATCATTACGGGATTGAGCCGGGTGAACTCCTTCTTCGTCATCGCCCGCAACTCGTCCTTCACCTACAAGGGCCGGGCGGTGGACCTGCGCCAGGTCGGGCGCGAGCTGGGCGTCCGCTACGTGCTCGAAGGCAGCATCCGCAGAGCAGGATCGCGGGTGCGCATCAGCGGGCAGTTGGTGGACGCGATCAGCGGACACCACGTCTGGGCCGACCGCTTCGAGGGCGACGTGAGCGACATCTTCGACCTGCAGGACAAGGTGACCGAGAGCGTCGTCGGCGCTGTCGAACCGACCATCCGGCTGGAGGAGATCAGGCAGGCGCGCATGAGGCCGACCGACTACATCAGCGCCTACGACCTCTACCTTCGCGCGCTGCCGCGCTTCTACAGCATGACGCGCGAAGGCTTTGCCGACGTGCGCCGGCTCACCAACGAGGCGCTCAGCATCGACCCTGGCTTCAACTTGGCGAAGGCACTCGGCGCCTATATCCGCAGCCTATCCGTGAGCCAGTGCTGGCACGAGCCCGACGATATCCGAGTCGCCGCGCGCATGGCGCGCGAGGTACTGGCGGAAGCGCGCGACGACCCCACGAGCCTACGCTTCGCCGCGCAGGTGATCGCCTACAGCGCGAAGGACTACGAGATGGCGCTGGGCACGATCGAACGATCCCTGCTGCTCAACCCCAATTCGGCGCAGGGCCATACGGGCAGCGGCTGGGTGAACGCACATTCCAGCCGCCCGCTCGTCGCGATCGAGCACTTTCACAGGGCAATGCGGCTGAGCCCGGTCGACCCCGAGAAGGGCATCGCGCTCTCCGGCATCGGGATGAGCTACTTGATGCTCGAGCGCTACGAAGAGGCGCTGGCATGGGGAGAACGCGCGCTGCACGAGATGCCGAACTACGGCTCCTCGCACCGGGTGGTGATCATGGCGCTGGTCAAACTCAACCGGCTGGACGAGGCGCAGGCGGCGGCGCGGCGGCTGATGGAGGCATTCCCGACCTACACGCTCACCCTGCAGAGACAGATCAACCCGTGGCGGGACAAGGGGTTCGCCGAGAGTTACGTCGAGGCGCTGGGCATCTCCGGCGTGCCGGAGTGATCGTCGCGGTTGCAAAGATGCCCTCTCCTGCGCATCACGTCCGGCCAGGCGACGTCCCTTGATCCCGCGTCGCTTCTGGAAAGGATTGTTCTCTGGCCGGCTTGTCCGAGGACTCAGCGCGTAGAGCAGCCGTGAACAGCCGGCGAGCTCTCTGTTAGGTTCGCGTCGAACTCCGGTTTCCACCCTGACGGGACCTTCCGACGGTCCAGGCAAATGTCGCCGTTGGGTCGTGGTATCCCCTTCAACCTCTCCGATGGAACGCCAGAAAAGGGTCGAATTCGGTCGTTCAGAGTGATTGGGGTTTGACACTGGAGCATATCGCCCAAAAGTGTGCAGCCCGGCGATGGCGGCCACCTGGATCCGCGCACGGCGATCTTCCTGACATAGAGGGCGGCTTTACTTCAGCTCCAGCAGCCGCTCCAGATAGCTGCGCTCGATGTCGGGGCTGAGCGCGTTGCCGAGCCGCTTGCGGATCGCTTCGAGGATCTGGCGGGCGCGCTGCACGTCGATCTCGTCCGGCACCTTCACCGACTCGCCGAAATCGGGACCCTCGGTGGCGCGTGGCCGGCCGAGCGGATCGCGGTCGGCGTTCTGCTGGCGGCCGCCCCGCTCACCGTCGCCCTCGTCGCCCTGCATGGCCTGCAATTGCTTCATCATGTCCTTGGCGCCCTGGCGCAACGCTTCCAGCGCGCGGCCCTGGTGACCGACGGCCTGGTCGCCATCGCTGTCGCCAAGCGCCTGTTCGGCGTTGCCCATGGATTTGCCGGCCTCGCCAAACCCTTCATTGGGCTCGAGACCCATGCCTTCGAGACCTTTTCTCAGCTGGTCGAGGTCGCCTTGCAGCTTGCCCTGGCCTTCCTGCAACTGCTTCAGCGCGTCGGCGAATTCCTGCGGCGTCATCGGCTTCGGCCGGCCGAGCGGATCGCGGTCTTCACCTGGGCCGGGCTGTTCGCCCTGTTCGCCCATTTGGCCCTGCTCACCGTTCTCGCCGAGCTGCTCTTCACGATTCTGCCCGCGCTGGCGCTGGCCGCGCTGCATCTGGTCCAGGCGGAAGGTCTCGTTCATCATCTCCTGCTGGCGCCGCATGATCTCGCCGAGCTTGTCCATCTGCTGGCGCATTTCGCTGTTCTGCTGGCCACCCTGCTGCTGACGTCCGGCCTGCAGATTGTTCATCATGTCCTGCAGTTGCGAAAGCAATTGCTGCGCGCTGTCGCGGTCGCCGGACTTCGCCAGATTCTCGATCTGGTCCATCATCCGTTCGATGTCGCTCTGGCGCAGTTCCTGGCCGTTCTGCTGCATCTGCGGCGCGTTCGGATTCTGCTGTGCACGCTGGGCGAATTCCTGCAGGAACTGGTTCATCGCCTCGCGCAGTTCCTTCATCGCCTTGTCGATTTCCTCGTCGCTGGCGCCGTTCTTGATCGCGTCCTGCAGCGCCTGCTGCGCCTGGCGCAGCCGCCTCTCGGCTTCGGAAAGATTGCCTTGCTCGATGCCGAGCGCGATCTCCCAGAGGTAGGCGACCTCGTCGCGCAACTTGTCGTCGTTGTCGGCCATCTTCAACCGGGTGCGGGCGCTCATGATGGCAAGGTAGTGCGCCATGTTGTCGAACGTGTCTTCGGGCCTGAGCGTGATCGCGTCCATCAGGTCGAGCACGCGGCTCTTGGCGTTGGCGTCGAGCGCCAGCACGCAGCGCTGCTCGATCACGGCCCTCGCCAGGGGGTTGGAGAAAGGCCGCTCCGGCATCACCAGCGCCTTGGTTTCGCTGGTTGCCGTATGTCCGGCATCGTCGGTGGCGACAAGCCTGAGCTTGATATTGCCGCCGGCCCAGACATGCTCGGTCAGGTCCTTCGTGGTCTTGGCGGCATTACCCTTGGCGCCGCGGCGCGGCAACGTCAGCGGCATTTCGGGCGGGCCATAGAGCGGATGCGCATTCGGCGCCGGTGGGTCGGCCAATACGAAATCCGCCTTGGCGGAGGCCGCGCCATAGTCGTCGTCGATCTGGTAGTTGAGTTCGAAGGAGCCGTTGACGGCGCGTTTCGGCTCGCCGACGAAGCGGATCTGCGGCGGCTTGTCGGGGATCACCGCGAAGGCCCAGTTTCCGAGTTCGTCATTGCCCGATTGCAGCGTCAGCGTGCCGTTGGACGTCAGCTTTCCGCTGAACTGGCGCACCGTGGAAGGCGTTGCCGTGGTGGGCTTTGCCGACGCCGGCTTGGCTGCGTCGGCCTGCTGCCCGGCCGGCGCGATGGGGCGGGCGGTGGCGTCGGCGGCGGCGTAGCTCAGCGTTTCCTCGCCCGAACCGCCGGTGACGCGCAGCGAAACATCGCTGCCTTCCGGAACGGTGAAGGTGGGCGCAGCCTGATTGCCATTGTCGGCGAGGGCTGGGTTGGCGAGGGCTGGGGACGTGAGGAAGACCGGCGGCCTGCCGGTGTAGGCCGGCGGCGTCACCCAGGCGTCGATGCGCGGCGGCACCGCGTCGCGCGCCGCGTGGGCACTGAACCCGTCTGCGATGCGGCCGCCAGACGGCCCGAAGGAGAAGGCAAACGCGGTGACCAACAAAAGCGCCGCCACGGCCCGCAGCCCCCATGGGTCGCGCTCCGGCACCCGTGTGCGCGGCAGGTCGCCACCGAGGTTGCCGAGTTTTTCGGCCATGCGTTTCTGGTGCTCGCGCCACAGCGCTTGCGAAAAAATGCTCTCCCTGCCGCTCGGCCGGTCGGTCTGAACCAGCACCGGACTGTGCAGCAATTGGTTGGCCGCCTCGATGCGCCGGTCGATCTCGGCACTGGACGGCACCCGGAAGAAACGCAGGGGATAGAGCGCGGCAAGGGCTGCGATGCCGAACACTGCCATGAGGCCGATGCGCGCCGTGTCGGGCAGCAGAAGGAAGAGGCCGAGCCACGAGACGCTGAGGAACAGGCTGGCGACAATGACCAGCGGAAGCAGCAACGGCCAGCCACGCTCGACCGTCATCGAAACCCGCGTCGCCAGCCGGCTCAGGGCAAGGCGCCCGGCCAGGCTGTGATCGCTGGTGAAGGTGGGTCGTTGCGTCATCGGCCCTTCCTGATTCAGGCGGGATAACCCGAACCTCACAAATCTATCGCACCGGCCCGAAAATCGGATGCGAAGGACTCAAAGTCTTAGATGCACTTCACTCGAAGCATATCAACAAACACGGCGAAGGCGAGGCGGTTCCCGAAAACGTGAACAGGACTGCCCCGTTATCGTCAGAATTTAGCCGGATTGGCGTTTGCACCGCAGACCAGCACGGCGACACGCTCGCCCGCGGCCGGCGCGTAGCGGCCGGACAGGATCGCCGCGAAGGCCGCGGCGCCGCCCGGCTCGGAGATGATTCGCACCCGGTCCCAAAGCGCCGCCTGCGCGGCGATGATCTCGTTATCGCTGACCAGTATGGAACGCTCGACGAAGGCTTCGGCGATTGGAAACATCATTTCGCCGACGCGCTTCGGCGCCAGCGAATCGGCGGCGATGCCCTCAGTCGGCGCATCGACGGGCCGGCCGGCCTCGAAGGCGCGATGAAGCGTCGGCGCACCCTCGGGCTCGACGGCGATGATCCTGATGCGGCCGGCAAACCAGGCGGCGATGCCGCCAATCAGGCCGCCGCCGCCGACGGCGACCAGCAGCGTGTCGAGCTCAGGCAGGTCGGCCTCGATCTCGAGGCCAAGCGTGCCTTGCCCGACCAGCGTCTCCTCCTGGTTGAAGGCGTGGATCTGCAGGGCGCCGGACTTTTCGGCGAAGCTTTCGCTCGCGGCCAGCGCCTCGGCATAGCGCGCGCCGCCGACAACCAGTTCGGCGCCGTAGCCGCGGATGCGTTCCAGCTTGGCCGGCGGGCTCACTTCGGGAACGAAAATTGTTGCCTTATGGCCGAGCCGCATGGCGGCATAGGCGACCGCGGCACCATGATTGCCGCCCGATGCGGCGACGACGCCGGCCGCGGGAACCGGCCGTTCGAGAAGATTGGTGAATGCGCCGCGAGCCTTGAACGAGCCGGAATGCTGCAGACATTCGAGCTTCAGGTTGACGGCAAGAGGCGGACGGCCGAAATCGGCCATGTCGACGCGCAGCACCGGCGTGTGGCGCACGAATGGCCGGATGCGCGGCTCCATTGCGGCGATGCGTTCGCGTGTGATCCTATTGCCGTTCAGCATGGTCTGCTCCCAGGGTTGACATCTCTTAGTAACTTAGCAAAATGGCTAAATGCAAGAGGTTGATGTCTTCAAGGCGATCGCCAACGAGCGCAGGCTGCAAATCCTCGATTGGCTGAAGGACCCGCGCGCGCATTTTCCACGCCAAGCGGATGGCGATCTGGTCGAGGATGGCGTCTGCGCGCTGCTGATCGCGGAAAAGCTGGGGATCACCCAGGCGACGCTCAGCGAGCATATGCGGGTGCTGACCCAAGCCGGCCTTCTGCGCAGCAAGCGCATCAAGCAGTGGACATTCTATCGCCGCGACGAGGATAGGATCGCCGAGATGAGGGCGCTGATTCAGCACCGGCTGTAGCGCTGCAGGCGCTCTATTCTTGCTTGACCATGATCTTTTCCGAAAACCGGTTCCCACTTTTCGGGATCATGGTCTATTCCAGCCAGTCCGGCAGCGAATCCAGCCCGATCAGCTCGTCATACGTCTGGCGCCGGCGCACGATATGGAAACGGTCGCCGTCGACCAGCACTTCGGGCACCAGCGGCCTGGTGTTGTAGGTGCCGGCCTGCACCGCACCATAGGCGCCGGCGGTGGCGACAGCGATCAGATCGCCGGCCTTGAGCCGCGGCAGGTCGCGGTCGAGGCCGAGATAATCGCCGGTCTCGCAGACCGGGCCGACGACGTCGACCGTCATGCGCGGCGCCGCGGCCGGCTGCTGCACCACCGGTTTGATGTCATGGAAGGCGTCGTAGAGTGTCGGCCGGATCAGATCGTTCATCGCGGCGTCGACGACCAGGAAGTTCTTGGCGTCGCCCTCCTTCACGAAGATCACTTGCGAGACAAGGATGCCGGCATTGCCTGATATCAGCCGGCCCGGCTCGAACATAACCTTTAGCCCGAGCTTGGTGACGTGCTTCTTGACGATCTGGGCATAAGCGTCCGGCAACGGGGGCGGGCTGTTGTCGACCCGGTAGGGAATACCGAGGCCGCCGCCGAGATCGATATGCTCGATGGCGTGCCCGTCGGCGCGCAGCACGCCGACCAGTTCCACCAGCAGCGCGAAGGCATCATCGAACGGCTGCAATTCGGTGATCTGGCTGCCGATATGGGTGTCGATACCGGTGACCTTGATGGCAGGCAGTTCAGCTGCGCGAGCATAGACCTGGCGCGCCTTCTGCCAGGGAATGCCGAACTTGTTCTCGGCCTTGCCGGTGGAGATCTTCTTGTGGGTCTTGGCATCGACATCGGGATTGATGCGCAGCGAGACCGGCGCCACCTTGCCAAGCGCCGTGGCGCGGGCCGACAGCAATTCCAGTTCCGGTTCGGATTCGACGTTGAAACAGAGAATGCCGGCCGAGAGTGCAAAATCCATTTCGCGCGCGGTCTTGCCGACGCCGGAAAACAGGATCTTGTTGGCCGGAATGCCGGCGGCCAGCGCGCGGCGCAATTCGCCTTCCGAGACCACGTCGGCGCCGGCGCCGAGTTTTGCCAGGATCTTCAGCACCGCCTGGTTGGAATTCGCCTTCATGGCGTAGCAGACCAGCGCGTCGAGCCCGGCAAAGGCCTGTGCAAACACGCGGAAATGTCGGGTCAGCGTCGCCGTCGAATAGCAATAGAACGGCGTGCCGACGCTTGCGGCGATATCTGATAGCGCCACGTCCTCGGCATGCAGCACGCCGTCGCGGTAGTCGAAATGGTTCACAACAGAGATTCCGGAAGTTGGAGCACGATGAGATCGGCCGATCTCATCGGCTCTAGATCAACGGGTCGAGAATGAACTTCTTGTCCTTGACCGGTTTTTCCGGCTCGGGCGGCACGGGCTGCTCGGCCTTTTGTGCGTCCTTGCGCGCCTGCACAGCCGCCTCATAGGGCGTCTCGAGCCCGGCTTTCCTGCCGCAGGCCGTTACGGTTGCCAGCGCCGCCAGCAGCGTCAGCGTCACCAAAATCCTGCTTGCGGTCATCGATCCATCCGTCTGAAACTTTTGCCCGCCGCTTCTAGCCGAGTTTTTCTGGCATTGCACCTAATCACGCCTTGGCGATGTGCTTTTTCCAGTATCGGATCTGCTTTCTCACTTCCGACGGCGCGGTGCCGCCGAAGCTCGTGCGGCTCTTCACCGAATTCTGCACGGCAAGCACGGAAAACACGCCCGCCGTGATGCCGGGGTGAATGGACCGCAAGTCTTCCAGCGGCAGCCTGTCGAGCCCGATCTTCTTCTCTTCGGCCAGCGCCACCGCGCGGCCGGTGACATGATGCGCCTCGCGGAACGGCAGGCCGAGGGTGCGCACCAGCCAGTCGGCAAGATCGGTCGCGGTCGCATAGCCTGACCCGGCGGCCTTCTTCATGGCGGCGGCGTTCACCGTCATGTCGCGCACCATGCCGGTCATCGCCGCCAGCATCAGGTCGAGCGTCTCGGCGGCGTCGAACACCGATTCCTTGTCCTCCTGCATGTCCTTGCCGTAGGTCAGCGGCATGCCCTTCATGACAGTCAGCAGGCCGACGAGATGGCCGGTGACGCGGCCGGTCTTGCCGCGCACCAGTTCGGCGGCGTCGGGGTTCTTCTTCTGCGGCATGATCGAGGAGCCGGTGGAGAATGAGTCCGACAGCCTGACGAAGCCGAATTGCGGCGTCGACCAGATGATGATCTCTTCGGCCAGCCGCGACAGATGCGTCGCGCAGATCGCCGCCAGCCCCAAAAACTCCAGTGCGAAATCGCGGTCCGAAACGCTGTCCAGGGAATTGCGCATCGGCTCGCGGAAGCCGAGCGTCTTGGCCGTCTGGTGCCGGTCGATCGGAAAGCTGGTGCCGGCAAGGGCGGCCGCACCGAGCGGGCTTTCGTCCATCCGCTCGATGGCGTCGCGAACACGCGACAGGTCGCGCGAAAACATCTCGACATAGGCCATGCAGTGGTGGCCGAAGGTCACGGGCTGCGCCGCCTGCATATGGGTGAAGCCCGGCATCACCGTCGCCGCATGCTCCTCGGCCCGTTCCAGGAACGCCGTGATCAGGCCCTTCAGCGCCTCGGCGACGCGAAAGCATTCGTCCTTCACCCATAGCCTGAGATCGACCGCCACCTGGTCGTTGCGGGAACGGGCGGTGTGCAGGCGACCGGCGGCCGGCCCGATCAGCTCGGCAAGGCGGGCCTCGACATTCATGTGGATGTCTTCGAGCCTGGTCGAGAACACGAACGTGCCGGCTTCGATCTCTGCCAGGATCGTGTTCAGCCCGTGAGCGATTTGTCCTTGATCAGCCGCCGAAATAATGCCCGTTTGCGCCAGCATCTCGCTATGGGCGATCGAGCCTCTGATATCCTGCGCGTAGAGTTTGCGGTCGAACGAGATCGACGCGTTGATCGCTTCCATGATCGCGGCCGGACCCGAGGCAAAACGTCCGCCCCACATCTGGTTGCTGGCCTTCTTGTCGCTCATCGCTATAACCCGTGCTCCGGAGCAGTTTTTAGAAAAATGGCAGACGGCAATAAATTTTTTCCGGCCCCGCGCCTCATCCTCGCCGCTTTGGTGGCGGGCGTGCTGGCCGGCGCGGTCGCGGTATATGTCAGGGAGAGCGGTTCTGGCAACAACGCGCCCGCTCAAGTCGCCGTTGACGAAAGCAAGGACGATGTCGCCTGCGCCGCCAAGGCTGATCGCGCCAAGACGGTCGCGGCGGCTGCCACCGGCCAGGTCGCCGCGCTTTTGCCGGCCGATCCGCCGCAATCGCTGAAAAGCCTTGCCTTCAACGACCCTGGCGGCAAGCCGATGACGCTCGCCGACCATGCCGGCAAGACGGTGCTGCTCAATCTGTGGGCGACATGGTGCGCGCCCTGCCGTGCCGAAATGCCGGCGCTCGACGCGCTGCAGAAAGAAATGGGCAGCGACGCCTTCGAGGTCGTCGCGGTCAATGTCGATGTCGGCGACGACACCAAGCCGAAGAAGTTCCTCGAGGAAACCGGCGTCGAGGCGCTCGGCTATTACCGTGATTCGACGATGGCGCTGTTCAACGATCTCAAGACGCGCGGCCTGGCGCTCGGCCTGCCGGTCACCATGCTGATCGACGGTGAAGGCTGCCTGATCGCTCACATGAACGGCCCTGCCGAGTGGTCGAGCCAGGACGCCAAGCGGCTGCTAGAAACGGCGCTTGGCAAGTCGGACTAGGCGCCGGCGATTTTTGCCGGTCTCCGCCTTTGTTCGAGTGATAAGCCGGCTTGGCAAATTCCTTTCCATCGGCTCTCATGCGGAAGCGTGCACAACTTTGAGCCGAGATCAGTTCATCGATCCGCAACAAAACCGTTGTCCAATTGTCACGAGCGACACATATTGCCTTTGCGAGAGTGCCCTTTCGCCAATGACAAAACGGGAGATGAAACATGAATTTCTTCGGCTTCGCGGCCGGTGTCGCCGCCACCATGACCCTGCTTTCCACCACCTCCGCTTTCGCCGTCACGCAGATCAGCTGGTGGCACGCCATGACCGGCGCTAATGCGGAGGTTGTCGACAAGATTTCCAAGGATTTCAACGCCAGCCAGAGCGACTATGAGCTCGTTCCGGTGTTCAAGGGCACCTATCCGGAGACGCTGAATGCCGGCATCGCTGCCTTCCGCGCCGGACAGGCACCCGATATCCTCCAGGTGTTCGACGTCGGCACCGGTGTGATGATGGCGGCCGAGGGTGCGATCAAGCCGGTGGCCGAGGTGATGACCGGTGCCGGGATGACCTTCGACAAGAGCCAGTACCTGCCCGGCATCGTCGGCTATTATTCGAAGCCGGACGGCACCATGCTGTCCTTCCCCTACAACTCCTCCTCGCCGATCCTCTACTACAACAAGGACATCTTCCAGAAGGCGGGCCTCGACGTGAACAGCCCGCCCAAGACCTGGAACGAGGTGTGGGAAGCTGCCAAGAAGATCAAGGCAAGCGGCGCCTCATGCGGCTACACCTCGACCTGGCTGACCTGGATCCATCTGGAGAATTTTGCGGCGTGGAATGATGTGCCCTGGGCCACCCAGCAGAACGGCCTGGCCGGCGGTGATGTCGAACTCAAGATCAACGCGCCGATTTTCGTCAACCACTTCCAGGCGCTCGCGAATCTCGCCAAGGACGGCACCTTCAAATATGGCGGGCGCACCTCCGAAGCCAAGCAGATCTTCCTTGCCGGCGAATGCGGCATCTTCACCGAATCCTCGGGCGGCCTCGGCGACATCGTCAAGTCCGGCATGAATTATGGCATCGGCCAGCTTCCCTACGACAGCGATGCCAAGGGCGCGCCGCAGAACACCACGCCGGGCGGCGCCAGCCTGTGGGTGTTCGGCAACAAGTCGGACGAGCAATACAAGGGCGTCGCGGCCTTCTTCGCCTACCTGTCCAAGACCGATGTGCAGGAATATCTGCACCAGAAGTCGGGGTACCTGCCGGTGACCCTCGCCGCCTACGAGGCGACCAAGAAATCGGGGTTCTATGAAAAGAACCCCGGCCGCGAGACACCCATCCTGCAGATGACGGGCAAGGCGCCGACCGATAACTCGAAGGGCGTGCGCCTGCCGAATCTGCCGCAGGTGCGCGATATCCAGAACGAGGAGTTGGAGAAGATGCTGGCCGGCCAGCAGACCGCTCAGCAGGCGCTTGACAATGCGGTCACGCGCGGCAACGCCGCGATCGAGGAAGCTCTGGAGAACTGACGAGATTATCCCGGTTGGTATCGGTTTGAATATCGCCCACGCGAGCTCGCGTGGGCGTCTCCTGAGGTAGCGAGGGAAATCAGCCTGTCTCCACGCATCGTCTTTCCCCACAAGATCCTGCCCTACCTGCTGGTGGCGCCACAACTCGCGATAACACTGGTTTTCTTCTACTGGCCGGCCGGTCAGGCGCTTTACCAGTCGATGCTCAGGCAAGATCCGTTCGGGCTGAGGACCAAGTTCGTCTGGTTCGCCAATTTCCGGAAGGTGCTGGCTGATCCGGCCTACCTCAACTCGATCAAAGTCACGGTGGTGTTCTCGCTTGCGACTGCGATCGTTGCCATGGGTGTGGCCCTTTTGCTTGCGGTCATGGCCGAGAAGGCGGTGCGCGGCAAAGGCCTTTACCGCACACTGCTGATATGGCCTTATGCCGTGGCGCCGGCGATTGCCGGCATGCTGTGGCTTTTTCTGTTCAATCCTTCGATCGGCTCGTTGGCCTATTTGCTGAGAAGCCTCGGCATCGCCTGGGATCCGCTGCTCAACGGCACCCACGCCATGATCCTGCTGGTGTCGGCGGCTGCCTGGAAGCAGATCAGCTACAATTTCCTGTTCTTCGTCGCCGGGCTGCAGGCGGTGCCGAAAACGCTGATCGAGGCGGCGGCCATGGATGGCGCCGGCGAGACCAAACGCTTCTGGACCATCGTCTTCCCGCTTCTTGCGCCGACCACCTTTTTCCTGCTGGTCGTCAACACCGTCTATGCCCTGTTCGACACTTTCGGCATCGTTCATGCCGTCACCGGTGGCGGGCCGGGCAAGACCACCGAGACGCTGGTCTACAAGGTCTACAACGACGGCTTCGTCAATCTGATCCTGGGTGACTCGGCGGCGCAGTCGGTCATCCTGATGGTCATCGTTATTGCGCTTACCGCCATCCAGTTCCGCTACGTGGAACGCAAAGTCCACTACGGTTGAGGGCAGCGATGATCGGCCAATCCCCGCTCCGCACCTTCATCGCCCATGCCGTGCTCATCCTTGGCATATTGATCGTGGCTTTTCCGATCTACTACACTTTCGTTGCCTCGACACACACGTTGCAAACGATCCTTAGGCCGCCGCTGCCGCTGTTGCCCGGCGGCCAGCTCTGGAACAATTACAGCGAGGCGCTGTTCGGCGGTATTGGCCGCATCGGCGGTGTCAGCGTCGGCAGACTGCTCCTCAACACCACGGTCATGGCGCTCGGCGTTGCGGTGGGAAAGATCTTGATCTCGATCCTATCGGCCTACGCGATCGTGTTCTTCCGCTTTCCCCTGCGCATGACCTTCTTCTGGCTGATCTTCATCACCTTGATGCTTCCCGTGGAGGTGCGCATCCTGCCGACCTACAAGGTGATGGTTGATCTCGGCATGATCGACACCTATGCCGGCCTGATCATCCCGCTGATCGCCTCGGCCACCGCGACGCTGCTGTTCCGCCAGTTCTTCATGACCATACCGGGCGAATTGGTCGAGGCGGCGCGTGTCGACGGTGCCGGGCCATGGCGCTTTTTCTTCGATATCCTTTTGCCACTGTCGCGCACCAACATCGCGGCGCTGTTCGTGATCCTCTTCATCTATGGCTGGACGCAGTATCTCTGGCCGCTGCTCGTCACCAACAGCAATGATATGAACACCATCGTTATCGCGCTGAGGAAGATGGTTTCCTTCGCCGATGCCGATACCGAATGGCACCTGGTCATGGTCACGGCGATGCTGGCCATCGTGCCACCGATCCTGGTGGTCGTGCTGATGCAGCGCTGGTTCGTGCGCGGCCTGGTCGAATCCGAAAAGTGAGAAGCCGATGGCGACCGTCGATCTGAAGGACGTGAAGAAGGTCTATCCCAGCGGCGTCGAAGCGGTGAAGGGGGTCTCCATCGCCATTCCCGACAAGGAGCTTTGCGTTCTCGTCGGCCCCTCCGGCTGCGGCAAGTCCACGCTGCTGAGGATGATCGCCGGGTTGGAGACCATTTCTGCCGGTACGGTCGCCATCGACGGCAAGGTGGTCAATGCCATCGGCCCGACCGAGCGCGACATCGCCATGGTGTTCCAGAACTACGCGCTTTACCCGCATATGAAGGTCTACGACAACATGGCCTATGGCCTGCGCAATCGCGGCACGCCGAAGGACGAGATCGACAGCAGAGTGCGCTCGACCGCCAAGGTGCTGGAGCTTTCGGCGCTGCTCGACCGGCGCCCGCGCGAGCTTTCCGGCGGCCAGCGGCAGCGTGTCGCCATGGGCCGCGCCATCGTGCGCAATCCGAAAGTGTTCCTGTTCGACGAGCCGCTCAGCAATCTCGATGCCAAACTGCGCGGCCAGATGCGGGTCGAGATCAAGAATTTGCAGCGCACGCTCGGCGTCACCTCGGTCTATGTCACCCACGACCAGCTCGAGGCGATGACGCTGGCCGACATCCTTGTTGTCATGAACGCCGGACTGGTCGAGCAAACGGGCGCGCCGCTCGACATCTACGAAAAGCCGGCCTCGATCTTCGTCGCTTCCTTCATCGGCGCGCCGCCGATGAACCTTCTGGCGCTGACCGGAAGTTCCTCAGGCCCGATACTGGCCGACGGCACGGCGATCGGCTTCGCGGCCCCCGAAACACCAGCCGTGACGCTGGGGTTTCGCCCTGAAGATGCCGACGTCACCTTCAATGCGGAGGCGCTGCCCGGTGCGCTGGTCCTGCCGGCGTCAGTCGAAGCGGTCGAACCGGTCGGTGCTGAAAGCTTTCTCCACTGCGCCGCAGCCGGCAGCCGTATCATCGTGCGCGTCTCAGGGCGCGCCACCGCAAAGCCCGGTGACCAGTTGCGCGTCGTGGCCAAGGCCGAAAAGCTGCATTGGTTCGATCAGGCCGGAAAGCGGGTCGATTGAAGCCAGCCTGTCGTCCTGACCAGCGAACTGCGAGAGACCCGAGAGCGTTCAGGCGAACACATGCGCCTTGCCCGACACCGTCAGCCGGACGATCTCGCCAACCACCGGTGTATCCATGCCCGGCTTTCGCAGGACCAACGGCGTGTTGCCGATGGCTGCCGCGTCCGGCGGATCGGGACTGTTTAAGAGCCGCACTGCGATGGTGCACATCGAGCCGGCGAATTCGGACTCCGTGACCTCGCCGAACAGCATGTCCGGCGTGCCCGACATGCCTTCACGCGATGTCCGTTTCAGCAGCACCTGTTCCGGCCGCAGCATGATGCGGGCGATATCGCGCCGCTCGGTGCTGTCGACGGCGATGCGGCCGAGCGGCGAGCTGGCGAAACCGTCCGCGATCTTTGCCGGCAGGATGATGGCATCGCCGAGGAACTCGGCGACCATCCTGTCCTTCGGTTTGAGATAGAGCTCGTGTGGCGTGCCGACCTGCGAGAATTTGCCATCGCGCATCACCGCCACCTGACTGGCAAAGGACAGCGCCTCGGCCTGGTCGTGCGTGACAAGGATCGTGGTGATGCCGGCGGTCTCCAGAAGTTCGGCCACCGCCTTGCGCATCGAGGCGCGCAGCCCGGTGTCGAGCGCCGAGAACGGCTCGTCGAGCAGCATCAGCCGCGGCTTCATGGCCATGGCGCGGGCCAGCGCCACACGCTGCTGCTGGCCGCCGGAAAGCTCGTGCGGCCGCCGTTTCAGGATCGCCTTGTCGAGCCCGACGATATAGGCGAGCTCGACGATGCGCTCGGTGCGCTTGTCCTCGTGATGTCGCATGCCGAAACCGATATTGGCGGCGATGCTCAGATGCGGGAACAGGGCGCCGTCCTGCGCCACCACGCCGATGCCGCGCCGATATGCGGGCACCGCGGCGCCGCCATTGGCCAGCACCTCGCCGTCGAGCACGATACGGCCCTGGTCCGGCGCCTCGAAGCCGGCGATCAGCCGCAGCAAGGTCGTCTTGCCGCAGCCGGACGGCCCGACGATCGCGGTGCGGCTGCCGCTGGCGACGCTGAGATCGACGCCGGCCAGTGCGGCCACCGGGCCGTAGTGCTTGTGCACATCGGTGAGTTCGAGGAAGCTCATCGTCCGGCCATCCGCTTCGACTGGACATAGAGCAGCCAGGTCAACGGCAGCGACATCGTCACCATGATAAGGGCGTAAGGTGCCGCGGATGCATAATCGATCTCGCCGCTGTGCGCCCAGAACGCCATCGCCAGCGTGCGGGTGCCGTTGGGCGCCAGCATCTGCGTGGCGGTCAATTCGTTCATGATGCCGAGCGCCACCAGCGCCATGCCCGCCGCGGCACCCGGCGCCGACAGGCGGATCGTCGTCGACCACAGCGCCTTGAGCGGTGACCGGCCGAGACTGGCGGCAGCGCGTTCGAGTTCGACCGGCGCCTGCGCGATCGACGCCCGCAGGCTGATCAGGGCGCGCGGTAGGAACATCAGCGTATAGGCAACGAGGATTGTGAACAGGGTCTGGTAGAGCGGCAGAGCGATGCGCACGATGATGGTGACCAGCGCCAGCGCCACGACGACGCCGGGCAGCGAGCCGACGATGTAGTTGCAGCCCTCCAGAAGCCGCTGCAGCGGTCCCGGCGCGCGGATCGAGATCCAGGCCATCGGCATGGCGGCGACGGTGGCGAGCAGGGCACCGGCGAGCGCCAGGAACAAGGTCTGGCCGAGCGCCAGGCCGATCTCATCGAGGCGCCAGACATCGGCACCGCCGGCGGTAAGCCAGCGGCTGATGGTAACGAACGGCACGCCCAGCGCCAGCAGCGCCGTGACGACCGGCAGCAGCAGGCACGGGATCGTGGCGCGGCCAAGCCTTGTGCGTTGCTGCTGGCGCGCGGCGCCCGAGCCGACTCGGGCATAGCGCTCCTCGCCGCGCACCAGCACTTCGATCCCGAGCAGCACGAAACAGCATGTCACCAGCACCGCAGCCAGCATGTTGGCGGCGGGGCCGTTGAAGGTCGACTGGAACTGGTCGACGATCGCCGTGGTGAAGGTGTCGAAGCGGATGAACACGTAAAGGCCGTATTCCGCCAGGAGATGCAGGCCGACCAGCAGAGAGCCGCCGCAGATGGCGAGCCTGAGCTGCGGCAGCACGACACGCCGGAACACGCGCCACGGCCCGAGGCCGACGGCTGCCGCGGCATCTTCCAGAGCAGGATCGAGCCGGCGCAAAGCTGCCGCAACCGGCAGATAGAGGAACGGGAAATAGGCGAGGACGGAAACCAGCACGCCGGCCCACAGGCCATGCAGTCCCGGCACCAGGGTGATCCAGGCGTAGCTGTGGACGAAGGCGGGGATCGCGAGCGGCGCCACCGACAGCCAGGCCCACAAGCGGGCGCCGGGAAGACTGGTGCGTTCCGTCAGCCAGGCCAGCGCCACCGAGAGCACGATGCAGATCGGTAAGGCCAGCACCACCAGAAGCAAGGTGTTGACCAGCAGCTCGCCGACGCGCGGCCGGAAGACCAGTGCCGATACGGTTTCCCAGCCGGTTTGCACGGCAATCCAGATGATGAAGGCGAGCGGCAGCAGGGAGAAAAGTGAGATCAGGATGGCGGCGAGCGAAATCCAGGAGATGGCCCGCCGGCGCGCCCATTGCCCAGCCACCATGCCGGTCGGCAAGCCTGAACGTGCAAGGTCGGCCGCAGACTGCATCAGCTCAGGCGCCGCGCCGCTGCCGCCCGGTGGCGGAAACGGTCGAAGGGCCGTAAAAATGGCCAAAAACGCAGTCTGTCGTCATCGACGAATGCCATCTCGAAAAACAGAGCGCTCCTGCCGAAAGCGAAATCCCGCAGGAGCGCAGTCGGTTGCCCTTTTAGGACGAACGCCGACTAAAGCAAGCCGGCTGCCGTCATCAGATCGGTCACCTTCTTGGAGTTCAGCGTCGTGGCGTCGATCTTAGGCGCCTGCAGATCGGCCAACGGCACCAGCGCCGGATTGGATTCCGCGCCCTTGCCGACAGCGTATTCAAAGGAATTGCCGGTCTTCAGCACATCCTGGCCACCCTTGCCGGTCACCCATTTCAGGAAGGCCTGGGCCTCCTTCGGGTGCTTGCTGGAGGCCAGCACGCCACCGCCTGAAACCGAGACGAACGCGCCAGGATCCTGGTTCTTGAAATAGTGGAGCCCGATGTTCTTGCTGTTCTCGCCGGTCTTGGCCTGGTCGCCGTAGTAGTAGTAATGATAGATTACGCCACCTTCGACCTCGCCGGCATTGACCGCCTTCATCACCGTGCTGTTGCCCTTGTAGGCCGTGAAGTTCTCTTTCATCGCCTTCAGCCAGTCGGCCGTTGCGGCCTCACCCTTGAGCTGCAACAGGGCGCTGACGATCGCCTTGAAATCGGCGCCGGAGGGCGAAGCGGCCCAGCGTCCCTTCCAGCTCGGATCGGCGAGATCAAGCAGCGACTTGGGCAACTGCTCGGCGGTCAGCTTGGTCTTGTTGTACACAAAGACGGTGCTGCGCGCGGCGATTCCCACCCATTTGCCGCTGGATGGCTGGTACTCCTGCGGAACCTGGGCCAGCGTCTCGGCATCGACCGGGGCGAACAGGCTGGCGGATTCGACCAGCACCATGGCCGGGGAGTTTTCTGTCAGGAACACGTCGGCCGGCGAGGCGGCGCCTTCGGCGACGATCTGGTTGGAGAAATCGCTGTCGCCGCCGTGGCGAACCGTGACCTTGATGCCGGTTTCCTTGGTGAAACCTTCAACCCAGGCATCGGTCAGGCTTTCGTGCTGGGCATTGTAGACGACGATGCCGCCGTCCTGGGCCATTGCCGGGCCGGCGATCAGGCTGATTGCCAGTGCCGTGGCACCGGCAAGGGCGGAAAGAGCATATTTCATGGACGTTATCCCTCTCGGTCTCGATGGTCTTTGATTTAGCAAGGCTGCACCTATCAATTCCTGATCGGTCTAGTCAAGATTGATGAGCGGCGTAATCGGGCGCCGGAGGTGAAACCTTCGTGATATTCCCATATTCTGGCTTGGACATTATTCGCCGGCCACGTAACAAATCAGCGCCGAGGCGCGAATATCGGGGAGTGAACTCTTGTGACCGGCAACGACGAGGCCGAGCTTTCCCGGCTGATGCGGGCCGCGATCGCAGGAGATGAAAGGGCTTACGCCGACTTTCTGCGCCGGACGGCTGCTCTCGTTCGCGGCTTTATCAGGCGCAAGATCGTTCAGGGCGGGGTCGATCCCGAGGATGTCGTGCAGGAAACCTTGCTGGCCATTCATGTGAAACGGCATACCTGGCGCCAGGATTTACCTATGCTGCCCTGGGTCTACGCCATAGCGCGTTTCAAGCTGATCGACGCCTTCCGGCGGCGCGGGCGGCGCATCGAGATCGACGAGATCGCCGAGACCTTCGCCGAACCGGAGGCCGAGACGGTCAGCGAGCGCGATATCAATCGGGCCCTGGACGGCCTGCCGCCGGCGCAGCGTTCCGTGGTCTCGTCGGTGTCGGTCGAAGGCCGTTCCATCGGCGAGACGGCGGTGAAGTTCGGCATCAGCGAGACGGCGGTGCGCGTGTCGCTGCATCGTGGGCTCGCAGCCATTACCAAACGGTTCGGGGCCAAACAGTTCAAGCGGGAATGACATGAGGACCGACGATCTCATCAAGGCGCTCGACGCCGATGCCCGCAGCACGGCGATGCCGCTTGGCTCGGCCTGGTGGGCAGGCGCCGGTGCTGCTACGATTATCGCGGCTGTGGTTTTCTGGCTGGCGATCGGTCCACGCACCGACATCGCCACCGCCGTGCATACGATGCGCTTCCTTGCCAAGTTCGTCTTCACGATGGCTCTGGCCATCTGCGCCTTCGCCTTGATCCGCGCCCTGTCGACACCCGGTGCATCGACGAGCAGGGCAGCGGCCTGGATGATTGCCGCGCCGCTGCTGGTGCTCATTGCGGTGATGCTGGAACTCCTTTCCGTGCCTGCAGCCGACTGGGGCACGCGTCTGATCGGCAGCAATCTGGTTGTCTGCCTGACGTTCATTCCGCTGATCGGCATCGGTCCGCTTGCCGTCTTCCTGGCGGTGCTGCGCTATGGCGCGCCGACGCGGCCGGTGCTTGCCGGAACGGTGGCCGGGCTGCTCGCCGGTGGGCTGGCGGCAACTTTCTATGCCGCACACTGCTTCGACGACTCACCGCTTTTCGTCGCCACCTGGTACACGATCGCGATTGCCATCCTCGCCGCGCTCGGCGCGCTCGGCGCCCGGATTTTCGTGCGCTGGTAGCGACGGCCCGCGATCGGAGACCGTGATGCTCTAACGTCAAAACTCATTCATTTCTGAACGACCTGGTTCGACCCTTCTCGGCCTTTCGTTCGGAGAACTTCTACGGCAAGCCCTGACCCAATCGAGACTTTACCCGAGGGTAGACGATGGGCAAATCCTGACTCCAATCCGGACCTTGAAGCGGTCTTAAGCGACCTCGGAACCGGACCTTTGCCGCTGGTCGAGAACGGTCGCAGCCTGATAGCCGAGCCCAACAACGGACATGGCGGTGGCTAAGATCGTTCCGGTTCGATCCGCCTTTCCCCTTTATTTCTACGCGGCCAAGGGAGCGGCCGCGGGCGCGAATGCAATGCTAACTGGCCCCGCTGGCCGCCTCCGTCCCGGGGGCTGGTATGGCTGCGATGCGGGAAACCACATTAATAGTGTCGCCTAGAGATCGAACACGTGTTGCCGTGCCCGATGGTTCTCGCCACCACTGGCCCGAATTCGACGCCGATTCGAATCTTTGCGTTCTTCATCTACGACCGCTCACAAGATTGTCAACAATCTTTAAAAGTTTTGTTGACAGGTGATTGATTTGAGCCTTCACTCACAAAAGTCCGCGTATCGGTCGAGTTCTGTCGCAACAATGCGCGGCCTCTAAGGGGAAGAACAATGATCAACAGACGTACAATAATCACATTCGCCGCGCTCGGCGCCGTCTCCGCGCTGGCAATCATGGCCGGCGGCACAATCACGGTGCACGCCGCCAACAAGGAGCTCAAGATCGGCTTTGTCGGCGTGACGAGTGGCGCGGCCGCTGCGTGGGGCACATCCAACGTCCGCTCGATGCAGACACGCGCCGCCTGGATCAACGAAACCGGCGGTGTGAAGATTGGTGACGAGACCTATGACATCAAAATCGTCACCTTCGACGACCAGAAGGACCCGAAGCGGGCGATCGCCGGCATGGAGAAGATGGCCCAGGAGGGCATCCACTATGTCGTCGGTCCGAATGTCGACGACGGCGCGGCGGCGGTGCGTCCCGTGGCAGAATCCAAGGGCATCATCTATTTTCCCTACGCATTCCCGAAGGAACTCTACACCCCGCCGGCGTCCAACGCCGTGCTCGGCATGATCGCCAACTACCAGTCGGCTCCGGCGATCTACAAATATCTCATGGAAAACAGAGGCGTGAAAAAAGTTGCCTTTGTCGCCGCCAACGAATCCGATCCGCTGAGCCAGCGGGATGGCGGTGTTGCCGCGGCAAAGGCGCTCGGGCTCGAGATTGTGGCTGCCACGGATGTCTACCAAAACGATACCCGCGATTTCACGCCGGTACTGACGCCGATCGTTTTGCAAAAACCGGACCTGCTGGTGCTTTCGGGTGTCGCGCCCGGCAATGCGCCGTTGCTGATCCGCGCCGCGCGCGAGCTCGGCTACGAAGGTCTGATCTCCACCGAAACGGCGCAGGATGCCAAGGTGCTGGAAGAGGGCGCGGGCGAGTTGGCCAACGGCTTCATCTCGGTCGGCGGCGCATCGACGCCCGAAATCGCGTCCGACACGATGAAGGAGTTCGTCGACCGCTATACGAAAATGTTCGGCGAATACAATGACGAGTCCAACACCAAGGTCTACGCGCTCGAATACATCATCGAGACGTTGAAGGCGAACCCGGCCGCGATCGACAATGTCGAGGAGTTCAAGAAGACGATCGACACTTTCTCGGCGCCCAATCCCTATCTGAAGGGCGATGCCAAGCTGACCTATGTCGGAATGACGTCGTTTGGCCAGAAGCGCCAGCTTTCGGTCCCGATGGTGGTCACGGAATACCGCGACGGCAAGTTCGAGACGCTGTTCGTCGCTCAAGTCGATTGACGCAACTGCACTGAAGCGGATTGCCGCAGAGGCTCGTGCATTCGCCTTGAGCCTCTGAATGGCCGGGAACCATCCTGATGGAACAAGTCATCGCCAACGGGCTTTATCTTGGCGCGCAATACGCCTTGATCGCGCTCGGCCTGACCCTGATCTTCGCGCTGATGAATGTGCTTAACTTTGCCCATGGGCAGATGTACGTTCTCGGCGGCTTCGTCACCTACACCGTCTATGGCCAGCTCGGCATGCCTTTCGTCGTCGCGCTCGTCGCGTCCGGGATCACGCTGCTGGTCATTGGAGCGCTGGTCGAGAAATTCCTTTTCAGAACGGTGATTAGGCGAAGCGTGCGGGAGGAAAGTACGATGCTTCTCGCGGCGGCGGTCGCATTCTTCCTCGACGCGGTGATCCTCCTCCTGTTCGGTGAAAAGCAGCGCGGCGTGCCGAAGATCGTCAACGGCGTCTTCGTCTCCGACAGCCTCATAATGCCTTACGACCGGCTGCTGGTCGGCGCACTCGCCATACTGTTCATCGCCTCCTTCGTGCTTTTCATGCAGTACAGCAAGCCGGGACGCGCCATGCGGGCGCTGGCGCAGGACCGGGTCGCGGCGCAGCTGATGGGCGTCGAGGTCGACCGCTATTCGATGATCGGCTTTGCGCTCGGCGCCATGCTTGCCGGCATAGTCGGCGGGCTGCTGGTCGCCATCACCGGCGTCAATTCGGGCATCGGCGGGCCGATCTCGATCAAGGCGTTCTTGATGGTGATGATCGGCGGGGCCGGCGTGGTCAGCGGAGCGATCGCCGGCGGCTTCATCCTCGGCATGATGGAATCGGTCGGCCTGACGGTCCTACGCCAATATGGCGACGTCACTTATCTCGTCATCTTCGCCGCGCTGATGGTGTTCCTGAGCATCCGCCCGAACGGGCTCATGGGTAAGCCGTGGGGATGATGGACATGAAGCGTACACGCAACATCCTCGCCGTCGCTATCTTCCTGCTGGTCGTACTCGTCGGCGTGCCCTGGCTGATCGAGGCGACCGGTCGGCTCGACCTCTACTACACGCTGACCTCGGTCGCGCTGCTCAGCATCGCCAGCGCCGGGGTGTGGGTGACTTTCTACATCGGCCGCATCAATATCGGCCAGGGAGCCTTCGCGCTTATGGGCGGCTATGTTTCGGCCATTCTTGTCGTCCAGTACGGTGTGTCGTTCTGGCTGACACTGCCGCTGGCTGGGCTATTCTGCGCCGCTGCAAGCGTGCTGATCGGACTGCCCATCCTCAGGCTTCGCGGCGTCTATTTCGCCATGGTCACGCTGGTTTTGACCGAAGTGGCGCGGCTGCTCGCGCTGGCACTGCCGATCACCAACGGAGCCAAGGGTATGGTCAGCATTCCGCTCCCCGGCGGCATCTCGATCTTCGGGCTGACCATCCTTCCAGATTTCGCGACGCTCGCTAATCCGCGTCCCGCCTTCTATCTGGTGTCGGTTGTGCTGATGGTGCTGTGCTTTGCGGCGCTCTACCGCCTAGTCCATTCGCGCATCGGCAAACTCTGCCAGTCGTTGCAGCAGAACGAGGAACTGGCCTCCTCGATCGGCGTCAACATCGCCTATCTGCGCGTTATCGCCTACGCCATCTCCTCATTCCTCGGCGGTCTCGGCGGTGCGATGTTCGTCGCCATCTCGCAGTCGATCTATCCGTCGAGCTTCACCGTCACCGACTCGGTGAACTTCATGCTGAACTGCTTCCTCGGCGGGCTCGGCCACGTCTTCGGGCCGATGATCGGGACCTTTGTGCTCTATTTCGGCTGGGATTTCCTGTTCGAGACCGGCGAGTTCCAGTTGCTGATCTTCTCTTCGGTGCTGATCGCGCTGATGCTGTTCCTTCCCAACGGCCTACTCAGCCTCAGGCTGTTCGGCAAGAAGCAGGGCTAGGACCATGACCGAGCTTCTCCAGATCAAGGCCGTGACCAAACGCTTCGGCGGACTGGTCGCGGTCAACAATGTTTCCTTCGCGGTCCGCGAACGCGAAATCCTCTCCGTCATCGGCCCCAACGGCGCCGGCAAGTCGACGCTGTTCAAGCTGATTTCCTCTTTCCTCAATCCGACCTCGGGCGAAGTGCTGTTCCGAGGAGAGCGGATTTCAGGCCTGGCGCCGCATATCGTCGCCCGGAAGGGCGTGGTGCGCACGTTCCAGGAGACGACGATCTTCAAGGGCATGACGGTGCGCGACAATGTCATCATCGCGCATCACCTGCGTTCCAATGCCAGCCTTGCCGGCTTCTATCTCGGCACGAATACCGCACGGCGCGACGAGGATGAATTCGGCCGCTCGGCCGACGAGATCATCGACTTCCTCGATCTCGGCGCGCAACGGCATGGGATAGCCAGCACGCTGCCGCACGGCCATCTGCGCGCGCTCGGGATTGCCATCGGGCTCGCCACGAACCCGACCGTGCTTCTGCTCGACGAGCCCTTCGCCGGCATGAACCATGACGAAACCGTGCGCGCGGTGGAGATGGTGCGCGGCGTGCGGAAGCGCGGCGTGACTGTCCTGCTGGTCGAGCACGATATGCCCGCCGTCATGAACATTTCCGACCGCATCGTCGTCCTGAACTTCGGTGTGAAAATCGCCGAGGGAACGCCAAAGGAAATCCAGGAGAACGAAAAGGTCATCGAGGCCTATCTCGGCGCCGAAGATGAGACGATCGGATTTTAGCCATGGGCGAACTGCTGAAAATCTCCGACGTCGAACTCTACTACGATCATGTCTATGCACTGAAGGGCGTGTCGCTCAACGTCAACGAGGGCGAGACCGTCGCGCTGATCGGCGCGAACGGCGCGGGCAAATCCTCGATCCTGCGCGCCATCACCGGCCTGAAGAAGGTCCGCAGCGGCGAGATTCATTTCCAGGGCCACCGCATCGACGGAACGCGCCCGGACGAGCTGGTCAGGATGGGCATCGCCATGGTGCCTGAGGGTCGGCGCGTCTTTTCCTACATGACAGTGCGCGACAATCTGATGATGGGTGCCTTCACCCGCACCGACAAGGCCGAAATCGCGATGACGCTGGACATGGTGCTCGGGCGATTTCCGCGCCTGAAGGAACGCTATTCCCAGACGGCGGGCACGATGAGCGGCGGCGAACAGCAGATGCTGGTGATCGGGCGGGCGCTGATGGCCAAACCGAAGCTTCTGCTGCTCGATGAACCCTCGCTCGGCGTCGCGCCGAAGCTCGTCCAGGACATCGCCCGCTCCATCGTGGCGATCAATCGCGACGAAAAGGTCAGCGTTCTCTTGGTCGAGCAGAATTCGCGCATGGCGCTGCGCATCTCGCAGCGCGCCTACGCACTGACGACCGGAAAGATCGCGCTGGCCGGACATTCGGCTGAGCTGCTTGGCGACGACCGGGTCAAGAAACTCTATCTCGGCGGCGAAATATGAAAGCGCAAATGGACATACTCGTCGTCAATCCCAACACCACCGCGTCCATGACCGAGAAGATCGGCGAGGCGGCACGCGGCGCGGCTTCCGCCGGCACCAGGATCATCGCGATCAATCCGAAGGATGGGCCGCCGAGCGTCGAAGGCTATTTCGACGAGGTCTTCGCCATCCCGGGAATGATCGGCGAGATCCAGAGACACCCGGCGGCGAGCGCCTGCGTCATCGCCTGCTTCGACGACACCGGCCTAGACGCAGCGCGCTGCGTCGGGGAGATGCCGGTGGTCGGCATCGGCGAAGCGGCGTTTCACATGGCGAGCCTGATTGCCGGCAGGTTCAGCGTCGTGACGACGCTGTCGCGTTCGGTGCCGGCGATCGAGCACAACCTGGTGCGCTACGGCCTCGCCAGCCGTTGCGCCAGGGTGCGGGCAAGCGACGTTCCCGTTCTGGAGCTCGAAGTGCCCGGCTCCAACGCCCGCCATAGAATTTCTGAGGAGATCGAGTGCGCCATCCGCGACGACCGGGCCGAAGCGATTGTGCTGGGATGCGCCGGCATGGCCGATCTCGCCGCCGCGCTCAGCCGCGAACATGGCCTTCCCGTGCTCGACGGCGTCGCCTGCGCGGTTAAACTCTGCGAGAGCCTCGTCGGCCTTGGCCTGTCGACCTCGAAGCGCGGAGGTTACCAGGTTCCACTCGAAAAATCCTTCGCCGGAATCTTTGCGCCCTTCTCGCCCTCCGGCCGTGCATCCTGATGCGTGCAAATTGTTGACATTCCCGCACAGGATGTTCGATGTCCAGCCCGAAGCGCGGTGTTCGCGCCGCTATGCGATCCGGCCGCCGGGACAATGAGACGATGGACCTGCTTCGACCAAAGACACGGGACAGCAAGCCGGCGATGCGCTGGTTTCCGGTCTATGCCGGCCTGCGCGACGCCATCGTCAGCCACCGCCTCGCACCGGGCACAAAACTACCCGAGGACGAACTCGCCTCAATCTATTCGGTGAGCCGCGCGGTGATACGCGCGGCGCTGCAGGCGCTGTCGCATGACCGCTTGGCCCGGCTCGAGCCGAACCGCGGCGCGTTCGTCGCCCAGCCGACCAAGCAGGAAGCGCGCGAGGTGTTCGAAGCGCGGGCGCTGATCGAGCCCAAGGTCGCGGCGCTTGCCGCCGACGTGGCAAAGCCGGCCGAGATCGCGCAACTGCGGCTTCATCTCGAAAAAGAGCATGAGGCCCTGCATGCCGGCCGCGACAGCGACGCCATCATGCTGTCGGCAAAATTCCACGTCGGGATCGCCGAAATCGCCGGCCATTCGATCCTTACCGGCTTCGTCAAAGACCTGCTGTCGCGGTCGTCGCTGATCATCGCGCTTTACTGGCGCCGCCGCGACACCACCTGCGAAAGCCAGGCCCATCACGCCCTTGTCGATGCCATCGAAAAACACGACGCAAAAGACGCGTCCGACCTGATGCGAAGTCATCTCGTCGACCTGCTGTCGGGCCTTGATCTGTCGCTTGGTGAGAAGAAGCCCGAGAGCCTGTCGGACATCTTGCGCTGATCTCCGCTGGCAAACTCTTCGCCGGAGTTCGCCGATGTCCGCCATGCTGGGCGTGATTGAAGGCATAGATTCGGCCCATGCCTGCTGCTTCTTCGTTCCTGCCGTCATAACGGTAGCGCTCGTAGAGTTCGCGGCGCTGCCCTCCAGCCGCAACTGCTCCTGCTGGGCCATAGAGTCAATATCAGTCCCTCCCGCACAACGAGCCGGTCGGGCAACGCGCCCGGATCAGAGCTTGAAGCGGCAATCCTAAAGCGTGTGTATGCCAACCAACCCGCGAAAAACAAAGCAGATCGCTACGAAGATCCGCTCACCCACCCGTAACGAGACCTCCGCTGCTGTGTCGGCGAATGCCCGGAAATGGCGCTGCCTGCTCGTTCCGATTGGCGAGGCGGATAGTGTCCTGAAGGTTCTGCAAAAAGCTTTGGAGAGAGAACAGCCCTTGCTCTGAGACTAGGGGCGGCCATGGCACGCTGGTGAGGTTGCGATCACCGATTCCCGTGGAAAGGGAAGTGCCATGACCAACCGAGAAGTTAGACTGAGCAGAAGCGAGTTGAAAGCGTTGCTGTTGTCGGATGAGGACGGCTTCCGCAGAGTTTTGCAGACTGTCGTGCAGGAGGCTTTGGAAGCCGAGATGACGGAGGCTATCGGGGCCGAGAAAGGCGAGCGGACGGCGGAGCGGGTTGGTTAGCGGTCCGGCTATTATGAGCGCAAGCTTGTGACGCGGGTTGGGGTCCTGGAACTTCGCGTTCCGCAGGATCGGGCCGGCCGGTTCTCGACGGAATTGTTCGAGCGTTATCAGCGCTCGGAGAAGGCACTGGTATCGGCGCTGGTCGAGATGTACGTGCAAGGCGTGTCGACGCGCAAGGTGAAGGCGATCACCGAGGAGCTGTGCGGCCACGCCTTCTCGGCCTCGACGGTGAGCGAGGCGACGGCGCGGCTGGATGACGCCCTGAAGGCGTTCTTTGAGCAGCGGCTTGCCGAACCTTACCCGTACCTCATTCTGGACGCGCGCTATGATCGGGCGCGCGAGGCTGGCGTGATCGCCAGCCATGCGGTCTTGGTGGCGATCGGCGTGGACTGGGAGGGCCGGCGCCAGGTGCCGGGCGTGGAACTGGCCAACCGGGAGAGCCATTCGAGCTGGCGCGCGTTCGTGGCAGGGCTCAAGCAGCGCGGGCTCGCCGGCGTCGAGTTCGTCGTCTCCGACGACCATCCGGGGCTCAGGGCGGCGATCCGCGAAGTCCTGCCCGAGGCAGTCTGGCAGCGCTGTTACGTGCACTTCCTCAGAAACGCGCTCGACTACGTGCCGCGCAAGGTCGATGACGACTGCCTGATGGAGCTCAGATGGTTCTATGACCGGCGCGACCTAGCCGAGGTCAAGCGCGACCTGGCGCAGTGGATCGCCAAATGGCAGGCCAAATACCCGAAGCTGGTGGATTGGGTGGAGAACCACATCGAGGAGACGCTGAGCTTCTACCGGCTGCCGCTGCCGCATCACAAGCACATGAAGTCGACGAACATGCTGGAGCGGCTAAACCAGGAGATCAAGCGGCGCACCCTAGTCGTTTGCATCTTCCCCAACCCGCAGAGCTGTTTGCGGCCGGTTCGGGCATTGGCGGTGGAGATCCACGAGAACTGGCTCGAGGCGACCCGCTACCTCAACATGGATCATCTGCGCGAGCACAAGAAGGAGAACCTGAGGGCATTGGCCGCCTGAGACGCAGCCCGCCATGTCCGCCGCTCCGCTAAACACGGGGGCTGCGCGGCGGACACGCCAACGTCACCGCTGAATGCCACGCCATTTTGCAGAACTTGACGCACACAACTGTCGCAGCGCCCAGTCCCGCTCGGCGAACCGGGTACTAAGCCGCGCCACCCTGTCCATACGGACTTGCCCGTCAAAGTCATCTACGAGACGGCGCCCGAGTAACTTGCGCCGTGTGGCGCTGCGCAACAGCGGCAGTAGCTTAACTCCTTGATGGAGCTTGCCGTTGGGACTGGAGCAAGATGAGATTCTCCGCCACCGAGCATGACCGCGGGCTGTAGGCGCCGGATCAGATCACGAAAAAATCGTCGGCCAGCAGCGTCGGCCTGTTCGTCAGCGTCGCGAGCTGTGTCATGCCGCCTGCGACGTCTCCGTTGGAATCGTAAAACAACGCACCCGTAACGTTGTCATAGACGATGTGGTCGTCGGCGTCGTGCGCGCTAGTCCCAGCGAAGAAGTACCTTGGCTCGAGGGCTCCCGTGGTGGCTCCAAGCCCCTGCATTACCGAATTCTGGAGCCTGAATGCATCGGCCGTATGGTCGAAATCCGTGATGATGTCGCGGTTGGCCACTGAGAGCGGCGCGCTGAAAACGAAGGAATCGTTGCCGGCGCCACCAGTAAGCCAGTCAATGCCCAGGCCGCCCGTTAGTGTATCGTTGCCACCCCACCCAAACACGGTATCATTGCCTCGGCCGCCGTCCAGTTTGTTGTCGCTGTCGTTGCCGTCGAGCACGTTGTCGAGGGAATTTCCCGTGGCTCCGACGTTGGCGTTTCCGGTCAGACGCAGATTTTCTACCAGCCGGCGATCGACCGCCAGTGAATACGTGACCAAGCTGAAAATCTGGTCGAGGCCCGCTTCGTCGATGATGTTGTCCAGTACATTGTCCACATAATAGGTATCGTTGCCGGCTCCGCCATTCATCTGGTCGGCCCCGGTCCCGCCATCGAGAAGGTCGGCGCCATCATGGCCCGCTAACCGGTCGCTACCCGCCCCGCCCCTTATGGTGTCGTTGCCGGCAAGGCCGTCCAGCGTGTTGTTCCCATTGTTCCCGGTCAGCTCATTATCGGAAGAATTGCCGCGACCATTGATAGCGCCAAGGCCGATGAGAGTCAGATTTTCGACATAGCTTGGCAGTGAATAGGTGATCGAGCTGAATATCCGGTCGTTGCCCGCCGCGTCGCCCTCGACCACGCGGTCGAGCGCATTGTCAACATAGTAGGTATCGTTGCCTGCGCCGCCCTCCATCTTGTCGATTCCGATCCCGCCGTCGAGCAGGTTGCTGCCAGCGTTGCCGACCAGCGTGTTGTCGAGTTCGTTACCAATCGCATGGATGTCGGCAACGCCGGTGAGTGTGAGCTGCTCTATTTGCTGGCCGGACAGCGAATACGTCATCGAGGTGATGACCAGATCGATTCCGGCGCCATCAGCCTCAATGACTACGTCGAATGCGTCATCGACGCTGTAGGAGTCGTTGCCGAAACCGCCGGACATTTTGTCAGCACCAGCTCCGCCGTCCAGAACGTCATCAAAGCTGCCGCCGTTCAGGATATCCGCCGCATCCGTCCCGGTCAGGTGCTGCTCCATCACGTCCGGCGCGGCATAGGCGCGCACGTAGTCGATGACCATCTTGTAGGTGCCGGACGCCCGCTCGACCTCAAGGGGATTCATGGCAAGCGAGGCCAACATATAGAGCGGCGTGCGGAAGGACTCGCTCATTGGAAAGCGGCTCAGCTCCTTGCCGTCATAGTATACGGTGATCCAGTCCGTCGTGATCCTCGCGCCGTAGGTGTGAAACGCCCCGTCGAACATCGAACCGGGGAGGCCCGTATAGTTGCTTTCCCAAGCGTGGCTTTCCTTATTGCTCAAGTGCACCGCCTGGTGATGACCATCGGGATCGCCCCCATACGCTTCAACGATGTCGATCTCGACGCGTGGCACAGTCTGATCGGGCGACAGCATCCAGAAAGCCGGCCAGGCTCCCGCCCCGCCGTGAAAGGCTGCACGCATCTCGAAGTACCCGTACTCTTGCGCGAAACCCTGACCGGCGCTGTTAACCGTTTGCATCGTTCCAGACTGCCAGACGCCGTCCACCTGCTTCATGGTAATGGTCAGCATCCCGTCAGAGACGGAGAACGGATTCGTTGCCCCCACCGGCGACATGAACGTGGCGGCCCCATAGGGGGCGTGCACAGGCGCGAACCACTTGCCGGTGCCGTTGTTCGGCACGACATCCATCGTATTGAACTCGTCAGAAAAGGAGAGGTTGAAACCGGAGAGGTTCAGCTCCGATCCCTTGTACTGTCCGGTCCAATCGCCAGGAAGAGCAATCGCAGCCATTGATGGGCTCCTCGTTCGCGCAACATTTTCGCGGTGACCCCCACCAGATCTAATCGTTAATTTGTTAACGGAACGGTAATGGACACCGATTCCGCCGCAAATGGGTCAGTGCGGTTATCCCAACGCTTCACGAGAAATTTGGGAGAAGTCGCAAATCGGTTGACGTAGCCGGCACACGATACCGCGAATCCTCCGATACCGTGACGCCGGGCTCGAACGTCGCCGCAACCAATCGCTCCTTCTCCGCCCGCGACCGGCGCCGCCGGCGCTGCACCGAGGTGATCACGTCCACGCGCGCAATCGTCATAGGACTCCTCCCAGGATTATTCCCCGGACTTGCAATGTTCGTCCTAAGGCGACAAGGCGGCCTTCACCGTAGGGTTACGGTTGTTGGCCGGCGGAGGCGGCCTTCCGTCGGGTTTCAAGAGGCTCACGGCGTCTCGCCGGCGGGGTGGCGCAGATAGGATGGCCGAACGTCCGTTTTCTCAATCCGATTCGGACCTGCAATCTCGCCTCGGAATGACCATTAGGGGTCAGGTCACGGCAATACTGACACCGGACTGAATGTTCGCTCTTGAAGATCGGCGGCTGGAAGCTGCCAGTCCGCTGTCGGCCCGAACGCGGTCTTCGATCCGCGGCCACGAAGCTGTCGCCGGAACAGCCGCATGGTGTTCACTCAGCGCGACCGCGATGTCCGTTGGCTCGTATCGCCGGTCAGCGGGTCGGAACCGGATGCTCGCCGCGATAGTCGTAGAAGCCGCGCCCGGTCTTGCGGCCGAGCCAGCCGGCCTCGACATATTTCACCAGCAGCGGGCAGGGGCGGTATTTCGAATCCGACAGGCCGTCATGCAGCACCTGCATGATCGACAGGCAGGTGTCGAGGCCGATGAAATCAGCGAGCTGCAGCGGTCCCATCGGATGGTTGGCGCCGAGCCGCATGGCGGTGTCGATCGCGTCGACCGAGCCGACGCCCTCGTAGAGCGTGTAGATCGCCTCGTTGATCATCGGCAGCAGGATGCGGTTGACGATGAAGGCCGGAAAATCCTCCGAGACGGTGATCGTCTTGTCGAGATGGTTCACATAGGCCTTCGCCGCTTCGAAGGTCTGGTCCTCGGTGGCGATGCCGCGCACCAGTTCGACCAGCTTCATCACTGGAACCGGATTCATGAAATGGATGCCGATGAAACGCTCCGGCCTATCGGTCTGCGCGGCGAGACGGGTAATCGAGATCGACGAGGTGTTCGTCGCCAGGATGGCTTCCGGATTGAGCTGCGGGCAGAGCTGGGCGTAGATCTTGCGCTTGACCGTCTCGTCCTCGGTGGCTGCTTCGATCACCAGATCGGCAGCGGCAAGGTCTGCCATGGTGGGCGCTGCCGAAATGCGCGCCATCGCCTCGTTGCGCAGCTTTTCCTCGAGTTTGCCGGAGCCGACCTGGCGGGCCATGTTGCCGCTGATCGTGGCGATGCCCTTTTCAATGCGGTCGGGTGAGATGTCATAGACCAACACCTTGTAGCCCGCAAGCGCGGACACATGGGCAATGCCGCCGCCCATCTGGCCCGCGCCGATGATGCCGATCGTCTCGATCTTGTTCATTACACCGATCCCGTCAAAAGGCCTTTGCGGCCTGCTTTTTGTGCGGTGCAAACTAAAAGGGCGGGGCGACTTCGTCTACCCCGCCCTTCACAATTTAATACGCTTTGGCAGAAGGCGTCAAAGCGCCTTTTGCAGTTCCGGCAGAATGACGAATAGGTCGCCGACTAGGCCGTAGTCGGCGACCTGGAAGATCGGCGCTTCCTCGTCCTTGTTGATGGCGACGATGACCTTCGAATCCTTCATGCCGGCAAGATGCTGGATGGCGCCGGATATGCCGACGGCGATGTAGAGATCGGGTGCCACGACCTTCCCGGTCTGGCCGACCTGCCAGTCGTTCGGCGCGTAGCCGGCATCGACGGCGGCACGCGAGGCGCCGACGGCCGCACCGAGCTTGTCGGCGATCGGCAGGATGACTTCCTGGAATTTCTCCGAAGAGCCCAGCGCGCGGCCGCCCGAGATGACGATCTTGGCCGAAGTCAGCTCCGGACGATCGGTCTCGGAAAGCTTGTTCTCGACGAAGCTCGACAGGCCGGGATTGACTGCTGCCTGAACCGTCTCGACCGCGGCAGAACCGCCCTCGGGTGCGGCCTGGAAGGAGGCGGTGCGCACGGTGATGACCTTCTTGGCATCGCTCGACTGCACCGTCTGGATGGCGTTGCCGGCATAGATCGGGCGCTTGAAGGTGTCTGATGACACCACTTCGATGATCTCGGACACCTGCGCGACATCGAGCAGGGCTGCCACGCGCGGCGCGACATTCTTGCCCGACGAGGTCGCCGGCGCGATGATCGTGTCATAGGCGCCGGCTATGCCGACGACGAGCGCGGCCAGCGGCTCGGCGAGACGCTCGGTGAGCTCGTCGGCTTCGGCGAGCAGCACCTTGGTGACGCCCTTGAGCTTGGCGGCGGCGTCCGCTGCCGGCTTGGCGCCCTTGCCGGCGACCAGCACATGCACGTCCGAGCCGATCTGCAATGCCGCCGAAAGCGCCTTGGCGGTCTGGTCGGAAAGCGTCGCATTGTCGTGTTCGGCAATCAGAAGAATAGCCATTATGATGTCCCTGACTTTCGTTTTCGAGACACCCTGAAATCCGGTCAGGCCGAGTCGAAAACGGTTGGTTTCGACAACCGGAGCGGAGCGTACTTCAGTACGTGAGCACCGGAAGCGGAGAAACCGGCCCTTTGCAGGCCGGCCTCATCGGATTTCCTTAGAGCACGCCGGCTTCGTTCTTCAGCTTGTCGATCAATTCGGCGACGCTCTTGACCTTGACGCCCGCCTTGCGGCCGCCCGGCTCCTCGGTCTTGAGCACCTTCAGCCGCGGCTTGACGTCGGCGCCGTAGTCGGCCGGGCTCTTCTCGTCGAGCGGCTTCTTCTTGGCTTTCATGATGTTGGGCAGCGAAGCGTAGCGCGGCTGGTTGAGGCGAAGATCCGCGGTGACAATCGCCGGCATCTTCAGCTCCACCGTCTGCAGGCCGCCATCGACCTCGCGCGTCACCTTGGCCTTGTCGCCATCGATAACGACCTTGGAAGCAAAGGTGCCTTGCGCCCAGCCCAGAAGTGCGGCCAGCATCTGGCCGGTCTGGTTCGAATCGTCGTCGATCGCCTGCTTGCCGAGGATGACGAGACCGGGCTTTTCCGCCTCGACCACGCCCTTCAGCACCTTGGCGACGCCCAGCGGCTCGGTCTGCTCGTCGGTCTTGACCAGGATGGCGCGGTCGGCGCCCATGGCGAGGGCGGTGCGCAAGGTCTCCTGCGCCTGCTGCGGCCCGATCGAGACTACGATGATCTCTTCCGCCTTGCCGGCCTCCTTCAGCCGGATCGCCTCTTCGACCGCGATCTCGTCGAACGGGTTCATCGCCATCTTGACGTTGGCGAGTTCCACCGCTGAACCGTCAGCTTTGACACGAACCTTCACATTCGCATCCACAACCCGCTTCACGGGCACAAGGATCTTCATTTGCCTGTCACCTCTTTCACGATAGCCACCTCTTTCAAGATAGTCGGGCGCGCTATAGCAGGGTGCGCCTCTTCAGAGTTGTCGAAAGCCGACATTCCGGACGGAATTCTAGTCTCCGACCGCCTAAAGCGCGTCGCATTTGACCGGTCACACGCGACGCGCTTTAGGTTGTGTGTTTCATGCATGTCGTTATCGCAAGACCGCTGCACACTTTTGCGCGACATGCATTAGTGTGGGAAAGCTTCCGTAGTTGCGGCGACCCCGCGCGTCAATATCCGGGGCGCACCCCAAATCATCCGTGACGCACTCAAATCGGTTCAGTCCGGGCTGGAGGCGCTTCCCCGTCCCCAGCGCGGCGCTGGCTGCGCTAGCGGGTCACTTGCCGTGGGTTCTGCAGCAGCGGGTGCCGGGCCGACGACCAGCGCGGTCTCTTCCTCAGGACCGGCAAGCAGTGGCACGGCGCGGTTGCGCAAGATGAGCACCAGCACGGCCCCGGCGATGATGCCGCCGACATGGCAGGCCCAGGAGATTTGATCCTCGCCACCGGCGGCGAACATCACGATCTGGAACAGGATCCACAGGATGAGCGGGATGAAGGCCGGGATGCGCAGCGGAATGCGGGCGAAGGCCAGCACCCACACCTTCACCCGGGGATAGAGGATCAGATAGGCGGCGACCACGCCGGCAATGGCGCCTGAGGCGCCGATCAGCGGAACCTGCGAGTCCCACGCGATCAGACCCTGGAAGAAGGCGCCGGCGATGGCGCACAGCAGGTAGAAGATGAGAAAGCGGATATGACCGAGCGCGTCCTCGACATTGTCGCCGAACACCCAGAGGAACAGCATGTTGCCGCCGAGGTGGAAAATATCGGCATGCAGGAAGGAATAGGTGACGTAGCTCAGGCTCTCCGGGATCATGACAAACTGCGGAGCCAGCTCGACGCTGTCGTGGACCACCGACGGGATGAAGCCGAGGCCCAGCACAGCGGCGTTGGTGAACTGCTCGCCGCCAAGCGCGGTGGCGAAGTAGATGAGCGTGTTGAACGCGATCAGGCCGATCGTCACATATTGCTGCTTGATGTGGCGCAGCCGGTTGGTGTCATAAAGCGGGATGAACATCGGACCCCCTCCCGCCTCGGCAGATTCAGCGGTTCTTGCCGGGAACCCATAGCACGTCGGCGTTTCCATTGTCATTGACCGCGCGTGCGGCGACGAACAGAAAGTCCGACACGCGGTTGATGTATCTTATCGCCTCGCGGTTGACATGCTCGCCTGGGTCCTGATTCAAAGCCACCATGATGCGCTCGGCCCGCCGTGCCACCGTGCGGGCAAGGTGAAGGGCCGCCGCCGCCGCCGTGCCGCCGTTGAGCACGAAGGATTTGAGCGGCTGCAGGTCCTTGTTGAGCAGGTCGATGTCCATTTCGACACGTTCGGTCTGCGAGGCAATGACGCGCAGCGGCTCATAGCCGAGCGGCTTGCCGTCGTCAGGCACGGCCAGGTCGGCGCCGAGGTCGAAAAGGTCGTTCTGGATGCGGCCGAGCATCGCGTCGATCGCCGGATGTGTTGCCGCGGTGTGGATGCGGGCCATGCCGATGCAGGCATTGGCTTCGTCGATCGTGCCATAGGCGTCGATGCGCAGATCGGATTTCAGCCGCCGTTCACCGGTGCCAAGGCCGGTGGTGCCGTCGTCGCCGGTGCGGGTGTAGATCTTGTTGAGCTTGACCACGCTCTGCCTCCCGAAATCGCCGTCACTTGCGGGTGAAATACACCGCCAGCATGATCAGCACCAATGCCACGAACTGCAGCAGCACGCGCGTCTGCATCAGCTTGTTGGAGGTCATGGCGGAACCGCCGCGCATCATGTTGATGAGGCCGCGGATCAGCACGATCACCACGGCGACCATGACGAGGACAGCGAGGATGTTGAAGACGGTTGCCATAGTGTGTTTCCAGTCGATTGCGTTCAGGCGCGTTTGGCAAGCAGGCGGTAGAGCATCTCCGCCGGCAGGATGCGTTTGAGAACAACGCCGATCCTGGCCGGCACCGTTACCACATAATGCGGACGCGGGCGCCGCGACAGAAGCGCATGGCGCAAGGCCGCATGAACCACCTCCGGCCCGGGCTTCAGCCGTGACGTGCTGCCGCCGGCCTGCAGCCGTTGCAGCTGCGCCTCGTAGGCAAGGCGGTGGACGGAATTCTCACGGTCGATATTCCTGAGGAACCACACAAGGCCGTTGCTGGCGATCTTCGACGTCACCGGCCCCGGCTCGATCAGCGAGACGTGGATGCCGCTGCCCTGGAGTTCCTGATGCATGCACAGCATCAGCCCTTCGATCGCATGCTTCGACGCCGAATAGGCGCCGCGAAAGGGCAGCGGCGCCAGGCCAAGGATCGAGGAGCAATGGACGAGACGGCCATGGCCCTGGCGGCGCATCACCGGCACGACACGGCGGGTAAGGTCATGCCAGCCGAAGACATTCGCCTCGAATTGCTCCCTGAGTGCTGCGACCGGCAGGTCCTCGACCGCGCCGGGCTGGGCGTAGGCGCCGTTGTTGAACAGGGCATCGAGCCGTCCGCCGGTCCGCTCCAGCACCGACGCCACCAGCGTCTCGATGGATCCGGACTCGCGGTAGTCCAGATAGAAAGTCTCGATGCCATCGGCCTCGAGGGCGGCGATGTCCTCCGGCTTGCGCGCCGTCGCGAACACCTGCCAGCCTTCCGCCTTCAGCGCCCGGGCGCAATAGGCGCCTATCCCGGAAGAAGCACCGGTGACGATGATGGTGCGCAACTCTTCTCCAGGAGGAGGCGTGCTTTGACCTAGGCTTGCCATTTGCCGCAATCCCTTCCCATATTCGCGGCGTCGAGACAATCGAAGGGAACGCGGTTCGTGTTGCGGAAGATCGTAGCCGTCAAACGCGTGCTCTATGACGCGTTCGGCCATTTCGATGCAGACGATGGCTGGGCGATGGCCAGTCATCTGGCGATCACGGCGCTGATGGCGCTATTCCCCTTTCTGATTTTCGCCACGACGCTGGCCAGCTTCCTCGGCGCGCAGGCTTTTGCCGACACCGCCGTGCATCTCGTCTTCGACACCTGGCCAGAGCAGATCGCCAATCCGATCGCGCGCGAAGTGCTCAACGTGCTCACCGTGCAGCGCACCGATCTGTTGACCTATGGCGTGCTGCTTGCCGCCTTCTTCGCCTCGAATGGGATCGAGGCGCTGCGCACCTCGCTCAATCGCGCCTACCGCGTCTCCGAAACGCGCGGCATCATCTATCGCCGGGTGCAGAGCATCGCCTTCGTGCTGATCGCCACGGCAGGTTTTCTGGTGATCAGCGTGCTCGTGGTTTTCGCGCCCATACTGGGACGGCTGGCCGAGGCCAATTTCGAATGGGTAAAACCCTATATGGGGACGATCACGCTGTGGCGTTACATCATCGCCTCCGCCGTCATCGTCGGTGGGCTGTTCGCGGTGCATTACTGGCTGCCCGCGGGCAAGCGCCGCTTCGTCTCGATCATCCCGGGCATCATCTTTACACTGATTGCCTGGCTCATCGGGTCGACCATCTTTGCCGCCTATCTCGACCGTTTCTCGTCCTATGTGACGACCTATGCCGGCCTTGCCTCGATCATGGTCGCGGTCGTCTTCCTCTATATCGTCTCGGCGATCTTCATCCTCGGGGGCGAGCTCAACGCCGCGATCAGCCGCTATTTGGAGGCACGCGCCCGCGTTGGCTGATTCTTAGTGAGCATGATCTTTTCCGAAAACCGGTTCCCACTTTTCGGGATCATGCTTTGGTCGGCTGAGCGGTTGCCAGCTCGACGCCGAGCGTCGCGATCGCCATGCCGACGATCTGGACCAGGTTCAACTGTTCGCCGAACAATAGCCAGGCGATGACCGCGGTGACGGCCGGGACCAGATAGAACAGCGAAGCGACCTTCGACATCTCGCCGTCGCGGATCATCACCATCAACAGGAAGATGGCGCCGATCGACAGCACCAGCACCAGCCATGCCATGGCAAAGATCAGCTCGCCGTTTATAACGACGGTTCGCGTCTCGAAAGCGAGCGAGGCCAGGAGCATCAGCGATGCGCCGCCGACATATTGCCACATGGTGGCCGCCACGAGATCGCCGCCGGAGGCGAAGCGCTTCTGCCAGATCGTGCCGGCGCTCATGCCGAGCACCGAGACAAGCGAGGCGGCCAGCGTCTCGGCCGTCACGCCGCCGCCGAGCGCTCCGAGCTTCGGCCAAAGCACAATGACCACGCCGGCAAGTCCTACGGCAAGACCGGCCCAATGGCGCGGCAGGATGGCCTCGCCGAGAAACCGGCCGGCCATCACCGCCGTGATCAGCGGCTGCAGCCCGACGATCAAGGCCGAAAGCCCGGCCGGCATGCCTCGATGGATGGCCCAGAACACGCCGCCGAGATAGACGCCATGCATCAGGATGCCGGCGCCGGTCGCGTGGAGCGCTTCCACGCGGGTCGCCCGCCTGGAACCGAGTGCTGCCATCAAGGCGGCCAACAGGACGGCGGCCAGAACGAAGCGCGCGGCCAGGAAGGTGAAGGGCTCGGCCCATGGCATGGCGTAACGCGCGCCAATGAACCCGGTCGCCCACAGGACGACGAAAGAGGCGGGGATGAACCCCTTGATGCTGTGCATTTCGGGAAGCCGCGTGTTCGGTGAGGGTTGACTGCCGCGACTGCTGTAAAGTGGTTCAACCTGGCAAGCAAAACCAAACGGTTGATCCATAGGCTCATCCGAATTGAAGGTTGCGCGCCTTCGTCATCCTAGGGCGGAGCAAGGAGCGAAGCGACGCGGCGCAGACCCTGGGATCCATTCCGTGACACCAGCCGAAGAATGCAGCGCCTCAGAACGGCCCTTGCATCCCCAACGGTGCCAGCTACCTTTTCATCATGACCGGCTATGCCTATATGACCGCGAGCCAGAAGCGCGGCACGATCTGCATCGGTGTCACCAATGATCTTGGCCACCGACGGCTCGCGCTTCGCCCGCGGGTGGTAGGTGTTCGGTTCTGGTCCGCTGGAGCACTGCCGCAAGGTAACGGCATGGATCCTAGGGTCTGCGCCACGTCGCTGCGCTCCTTGCTCCGCCCTAGGATGACGAAGTGGAGGGATGGATCGGCTAATCCTAGAGGTTGGTGATTTGCCACTGGACGGAATTGTCGACGTTCGCTGCCGATCGGCTCGCCCTGTCAAATCTACTGTGTCGAGGAATTAGAACCCAATCAGCCGCCTGACATCGGCCGGTGACGCGCCGGCGTCGCGCAAGGCGGCAAGGCCGGTATCCCTAAGACTCTTCGACAGCTTTCGTCCGTCCGGGCCGAGGACGAGACGATGGTGGAAGTAGCTTGGTTGCGGCAGGCCAAGGATCTCCTGGAGCAGGCGCTGCACGCCGGTGGCGGAATAGAGGTCCTGGCCGCGCACGACGTGGCTGATGCCCTGCAGGGCGTCATCGACGACGACGGCGAGATGATAGCTGGTCGGGATTTCACGGCGCGCCACGATCACGTCGCCCCAGTCCTGCGGCTGCGCGTCTACCGTGCGTGTTTCGGAAAGCCTCTCATCCGAAAATTCAAGCCATGACACGTCTGTGCCGATGCGCGCCATCGCAGCATCGACGTCCAGCCGCCAGGCGAAGGGCGCATTTTCGGCAATCCGACGCTGGCGTTCGTTTATAGGCAACGCCCTGTCGACGGCGGGATACAGCGGCACCCCGTCCGGGTCCCGCGGCCAGTCGCGGCCGCGCTTTTCGCTAGCGGCAATGAAGGCGCGGATTTCGCCACGGCTCATGAACGACGGGTAGACGAGCTCTTCGCGGATCAGCCGGTCGAGCACCGCCTGATAGTCGGCGAAATGCTCGGACTGACGGCGCACCGGCTCTTCCCAGCCAAGCCCGAGCCATTTCAGATCGCGAAAAATGCCGACCTCGAATTCCGGCGTGCAGCGCGTCGTGTCGATGTCCTCGATGCGCAGCAAAAGGCGCCCGCCCGTTGCCCTCGCCAATTGCTGGTTGAGCAGTGCCGAATAGGCATGGCCGAGATGCAGTTCGCCATTCGGGCTTGGCGCGAAGCGGAATGTCAGGAGTGTGATCCTTCGGCGGCAATCGGGTTGTGCGGCGCTTTCGCCAATTGCTACTTTGCGCCGGATTACATCTGCCATTTTGCGCTGGGAACAAGCAGACATGCAACGCATCGCCACGCTCGACGACATCTCACAAGGGCTGGACGCGCTCTGCCTGCTCGACCCGCGCCTCACAAAGGTGCGCGGCATGGCCGGCGAGGTGCCGCTTCGGCTCTCCGAGCCGGGGTTCAGAAGCCTTGCCTCGATCATCGTCTCGCAGCAGGTTTCCCGCGCCAGCGCCGACGCCATCTTCGGGCGGCTGACAAAACTCGTCGATCCGTTGACGCCGCAAGCCATCCTTGCCGCCGACGAAGCCATCTTTCGCGAGGTTGGACTGTCGCGGCCGAAGCAGCGCGGCCTGATCGCCGTCGCCCAGGCTGTGGTCGATGGCCTCGACCTCGATCATCTCTGCTTGCTCGATGCCACGGATGCGATCACGGCGATGACCAAGGTCTCAGGCATCGGCCCGTGGACGGCGGAAGTCTATCTTTTGTTCGCCGCCGGCCACCCCGATGTCTTCCCGGCACGCGATGTTGCCCTGCAGAGCGCGGTCGGTCACGCGCTCGGCATCGACCCGCGTCCGCCCGAAAAAACACTGATCCAGCTCGCCGAATCATGGAGCCCGTGGCGAGGTGTCGCATCGCGGCTTTTTTGGGCCTATTATCGCGAATTGAAGGGCAGGGACGCAGCGCCTCCGGCCTGAATTCACAAAAAAGCATTGAAATCAGGCCCTTTTGGCGTGGCGTTTGATCGACAAGCCGCTTCACATCCCTGTCATGTCGGGCTTACAGTATCCACGCCGATCGGTTCTAGAACCAAGGAGGTCAAGGACGTGACGGTTGCCGTATCTCCGGATGGGCTTCCAGCACTGGTGCTGAACGCGGATTACCGTCCGCTCAGCTATTACCCCCTGTCGCTCTGGTCGTGGCAGGACGCCATCAAGGCGGTGTTCCTCGAGCGGGTGAACATCGTCGCCGAATACGAGCACGCCGTGTCGTCGCCGACCTTCTCGATGAAGCTGCCGAGCGTCGTCAGCCTGAAAGCCTATGTGAAGCCATCGCGGCATCCGGCCTTCACCCGCTTCAACGTGTTCCTGCGCGACCGTTTCCAGTGCCAGTATTGCGGCACGCCGGAGGATCTGACCTTCGACCATGTCGTTCCCCGCCATCGCGGCGGCGCGACGACGTGGGAGAATGTCGTCGCCGCCTGCTCGCCCTGCAATCTGAGGAAGGGCGGCATGATGCCGGCGCATGCCAAGATGTGGCCGCTGCAGAAGCCCTACCAGCCGACGGTGCATGATCTGCACAACAACGGCCGCCTGTTTCCGCCCAACCATTTGCATGAAAGCTGGATGGATTATCTCTACTGGGATGTCGAGCTTGAACCGTAGAGTTCGGCAGAAATCCGCCATGCCGGTCGCCTGACGCAGCTTTCTGCGCTTCCGGTGCTCACGTACTTGAGTACGCTCCGCTCCGGTTCTCGAAAGCCACGTCATGCGCTCCGGCCTGACGAATTTCTGGACGAACTCTGCGCTGTGCCGCTCAGGCCCGGGCAAAGGCGCCGCGGAACGCTATGACCGCCAAGACAAGGCTGGCGATGGCGTTCCAGCCGGCCAGCGACAGGCCGAGGATACGCACAGCCGCCTTGTCGCAGGAGGGTGGGACGAATTTGTCGAGCGCGTCGAGCACGCCCTTGCCGCCGGTGTCCACCGGTCCTGTAGCCGCCGCACAATCGGTCGGCCCCGGCCACCACGCCCATTCGACGCCGGAATGATAGACGCCGAGATAGACGCCGTAGACCATCAGCAGGCCACCGACGGCCAGCAGGCCGCGTGTCAGCCAAGTAGGCCAGCGCAGCGCCGACGACAGCGCCGCAACCAGCATCAGCGGCACGCCGATGTAGTAGGGGGTGCGCTGCTCCAGGCAGAGCTTGCACGGGATGTAGCCGCCCAGGTGCTGGAAGGCCAGCGCCGAGCCGACGGTGGCGGCCATGGCGACGGCGAGAAACAGGGCCGTCCGCATGCGTTGGCGTCCAGTGTCGGCACTCACGGTCGCTGTCATCGATCTACCGTCCATTCCCGTCAGAGCAAAGGATGGGTCAATTTCAACATCCTTGCTCTAGCTCGGACTTCTCACCCTAACCCGGACTTCTCATACTAGAAGGCGTATTTGACGACGATATAGAGCGAAATCAGGGCAGCGGCGCCGGCACCCGCGATCATGCCAAGGCGCTTTTCGATGAACTCGCGAATCGGTTCGCCATAGCGGCGCAGCAGCCACGCCAGGAACAGGAAGCGGGCGCCGCGCGCCAAGATCGCCAGCACGATGAACAGCAGGAGATTGACGCCGATGACACCGGACAGGATCGTCACCACCTTGATCGGCGGCAGATGGGCGAGGCCGGAGGTGATCAGCATCAGGATGATGAAGCCGACGCCTGACGAGACGCGCAGCGTCTCGAAGTCGTCATACTTGCCGTAGAATTCGAGGATCGGCCGCGCCACCGAGTCGTAGGCATAGTGGCCGATGTACCAGCCGGCGATGCCGCCCAGAACGGATGCCAGCGTGGCGACCAGCGCGTAGCGATAGGCGCGATCCGGCCGCGACAGCGCCATCGGCAGAAAAAGCACGTCGGCCGGCACCAGGAACACCGAGCTTTCGACGAAAGCGATGAAGGCCAGCCACCACTCGGCGGATTTCTTTGCCGCCAGCGACAAGGTCCAGTCGTAAAGTCCGCGAAGCATCGGCACCCCTAATGTATGTCGCCCAAATGCGCAGCGGTTTTGGGATAACGACATGCATAAAAACAAAGACCAACGCGCGCCACATGAATCTCTCCAGCCGCGACGCGCTTTAATGCGCCGCTTGTCTAGAAAGATTTTTCGCGCCGCACAATGGCCACGGCTTCACGAAATCGAAAGGCTGGGTCGAGCGAAGGCCGCATGCCGGGAATTGGCCAGTTGACGAACAGGCCTCCAACCGTATAGTCCGCGCCCATCCAGGCCGCCCGGCCTGAGCCCCTATGGCGGAATTGGTAGACGCGCTCGACTCAAAATCGAGTTCCGCAAGGAGTGCTGGTTCGATCCCGGCTAGGGGCACCACCACCTTTATGGAGGTGTTGATTTGCCGGAGCTTTTTCTGATTTTTGTCCCACTCTTTGTCATCGACTTTCTCGGTGGGACAATTTCGTCCTGATTTTGTTCCGGAATAACCAAGAGATGGGCGGCCTGTCCGGCCATCCGGCGGCGTTGCGCCTTCCTCGTGTAGTGCGTGGTTTGCTGCTTGGTGGTCCAACCGAAAATCGCCATGAGTTGCTCGTCCGTGGCGCCGTTCTCGGCTGCTATAGTGGCTCCAGCTTTTCGGAGGCCGTGAAGGGTGCAGTGGGGCAACGCTGCTTGATCACACCAGTCCCGCATTTTGTTACCAAGTGAATTAACGGTGAAGGGTTTTCCCCACTCCGACGTCAAGAAGGTCAGGTCACCGCAAGCACTGGCGTCGATTGTCGCCCTCAACTGAGGAAGAATGGGGAGCTCCACCTCCACTCCTGACGAGTTGCTGGTCTTCTGGGGCCGGATGTGTAGCCACCCATTCCTGACGTGCTGGCGCCCAAGGATCGCAAGATCCTGGCGACGCAGTCCTGTGAACAGTCCCAGATGCAGTGCCAGACGTGCCTTGCTGCCATGTGGATGGCGTGCCTCGAACTGACGCACCTCTGCGACGGACCATGTGTGAAATCCATCGCCAGATTTCAGGCGCTTGATCCCGAGAGCTGGATTGCTCCGGACGATCTCGTTCTCAATCGCCCAACCGTACATGGCCGAGATGACCTTCACGACCTCATTCTGGGCACCTGGCGTCGAACGGAGATCATCTCGAATTTCGAGGACGTGCTTCCGCTCCAGGAGGTCGAAGGGGAGTGTCCCCCGCTTGCTGCCGCTTTTGTGCTCGCTGTTGCAGATTTCATCGAGAACCGATGACCGTCGAGCCAAGATTTTGGGTGAGAGCCTTACACGTCGCTTGTACTCCTGGCATAGCCAGCGAAAGGACCTCTGGGACACCGGTTCATTTCGGTCCGCGGTGCCGCTGAGCTTCTGAGGCGCGTAGGGAACGTTTAGCCGAGCACAAGCCACCTCGGCCTCAAACTCCTTTGTCCCCGGCTTCTCTCGTAGTCGGACTTTGGACCGGCCGAGGGCGCGAAAGTACAGGCGCACATTTCCATGTCGGTCACGATCAGGGGAAACGCCCTTTGGTAGCTTTCTAGGCATCAGTTCCAGGGGTTGTTTGATGGGGACGATATGCCCAATCTATTGGACTCGCCCCGATGTGGGATCGCGCGAAAGGCGGCAACTACCTCCTCCACGTCCCAAAGAAGGCGTGAAGCAATTGGCCTTGGTTCTGGCATTTGGCCCGCAGCCACTAGCTGGGTGAACAGAGACGAGCCGATCCCGATGAGCGCGGCAGCTTGGTCAAGATTAACCGCAACAGGTGCGAGGTTGTCTGGCAATCGGCTTGACGGTCGCTTCATCCGATGTCGGCTCAAATCATGTGGAACTTGCCCGAGATCTAGTTCCGTGATCGCAGCGGTTCCATGGGTCTCCTGCGTGGTACTATAGGGGAAGTGGGTTTTCACAGCTAAGCGACCTGTGGCGGCGCATGCTATTACTTGAAAAAGCAAAATTTTACGCGGGCCGTGTTCGGGACCATACCCGCCACAACCCGATCCTTTCTCCCGAAAAAAGGTCTACCCCTTCCGCTTCCTGCCCCAGGTGCGCGGGTGATCGAAAGATCCCGCCGCCGAGCCAGTTCAAAAACTTCCCAGCTACTGGCGAAGTTGCAGGCCAGAAATGCCGCCCGAAAATCCACGGGGCCGTGTCGCTCCTCTTCGCGCAGTTGGATGGCTTGACCGAAGGCGAGCCTCTGACGGAGGAGACGGCACGCCCTGTAGGCTCCAGGAGGGCGCCGTTGTCGATCAGCAGATGAAAAGAACGTGGCGAGTGCGGTGGCCGGACGTGGGCGATGGGGAGGATCATTGAACGATCGAATGCTTGTTTGAGGGAGGAGGGAGGCCAGCGCGCTCGTGATCTCATCGGGCGCAGAGCGGGGGACGATCCTCCAAGATCATTCTTTGGGGACGATACGCTCGACGGCCTCCCGAAGCCTCGCGGCCGTCCGTCGTTCGCGCTCCTGGATCAGCTCCTGCAGCCGATCAGGCGGAATGGTTGGCACGAAGTCCGCTGCGGTTACTTCGCCATCCCGATAGGTGAAGTTGAGCGCCATTGCTCCGACCAGGTTCACGTGCCGGGCGAGAAAGGACGCAAGTTCTTTGAGGCGGGCGGCATGGGCATACAAGAGAGCAGTAGCTGCTGGTGATCGCCGAAGAATGACGTCGCCGACCAGCAGCTCATATCCCCTCCACCACATCAGTTCCCCAAGTCCTCGCCATGGGACCGAGTGGGAGGATCGGGCGGAGTTCGCATACCGGGTCAAAAAATCTTCGTCATACAGGATGTCGAAATCACCGCCTGCCCAGTTAATCTCCGCGTTTCCCCTTTGATTGACCCGGGAATCCAAAAAAACCCGGGGTTTCTTGTTCTCATCACGTACGGCGGCGCTCCAGTTGCTGGGGTCAATCAGGATGTCGACGTGCTCCTTATTGAGGCCGCAGTCGTAGGCCGCGTCATCCAGCATCCGGGCCAGCTCCTCGCTCAGTCTAGATATCCCGGTCCGGTGACGCTCGCGCGCCAGCGCCAGGTAGTGGGAGCTTGAGATGGAAAGATCGAATGGAGTCATTTTGAAAAGTCCTGTGGAGGAGGGCGATTGGGCGCCGTGGAATTTTGATGTCGGATCGCTATGTTAGGGACGAGTCACCCGTTCGAAGCGCGACAGGACGTGGTGGTACGCGTCAGGGGCTGGGTAGCCGGCTTCCTCCATCATTTTGGCGGCACGTCGCATGGACTTGATCGTTGATTTGCAGACGCGGAGATGTGCGTCATCGTGGTGCAGATCTAGCTCCGAGGACAGTTCGCGCAGGAGATCCGTCAGCACGTTTGCCGTTGTCTGGTCCATGGTCATGGTTCCTAACTGAGTTTGAGGAAGTTATGTATCGAAATCAGTATATTTATACTGAATACGATAGATAAACACTAAAAAGGTGGTTTCAATGGGCCGCGCAAGATTTTTTTGGCGGAGGATGTTCGGATGACCGAGACCGAGTGGGAGCGGCTGGTGAGCGGGCTCCTGAAGGCCGAGCTCAAGCTTCAGGGCCTGAGCTATGCAGATCTGGTCGAAAAGCTGGCTGCCATCGGCGTGGAGGAGAAAGAGGCCAACATCAGCAATAAGCTGTCACGCGGACGCTTCAGCGCCGTGTTCTTCGCTCAGGTCCTCAAAGCGGTCGGGTCGCAGAGGCTTAAGCTCGACTGACCTTATGAGGGGCGCCAGCGCCTCGTCCGTGCAGTGATCGCAGCTCTGGTTGAGCAGTCCGGGTTTGGGCCTTGGACCTTGCTCGAGTTTTGGCGCAGGCGGGGTCGAGTCCGGCTCGAGACGATCGCAGCGGAAGGAATTGTCTTCCCCTATAGTATTGCGAAGAACGCACCTAGTGGATCGAGCGCCACGGGACCAAATGCGCGTCGGACGAACCTAACGAAAGGAACCCTATGTCCGACAAATATCTGACCGTAACAGAAGTCGCCGACCTGCTCGGCATTCGCGAAGAAAATGTCCTGCGGATGGCTCAGCACGGCGTGCTGCCACAGCCGGTTACAATTGACGGCAAACCACACTTTGCTGAAGAGCCAATCTTGCGCAGACGCGAGGAAGAGGACTACGCTGTCCCCTCCGCCGGCGTTTACCTCTCAGCGGGAGAGGACTTTTGCTACTTTAAGGTGGTAAAGGCCACCCACACGGTCCTCTACAAAAATTGGCCATTCGCCGCTTTTACTCTCTGGGATGGGAGCCTTCACATCCGCCCCTGGCTCACCCACGTTGTTGACGATGTTCCAGATCACGAAAACATTTTGCTTTCGTGTGAGGACGCGAATGTCCCTGAGGTCAGGTTGGAGGATTTGCCTGAGCCCACTTCAATCGTGTGGGGATACCGGTGGGTCGGGCAACACGATCTGGCAGACGTGGCGGTAGCTCCCACTGCGAAGCATTAACGCCCGGCAACTTTGCCCCCCTTTGCCTATGCCAGAATGCTAGGCTGGCTTGGAGTTATTGCGGACCTGTTGTCCTTTTGGACTCCGAAGTGGTTGCTACCCCCGTCACTTTGCACCTGAGCAAAGAGCGTGCCTACTTCGGGCATTAAAGGAGGAGTGAGGCACAGCGCCTCCTCCTCAATCTCGACGCTCAGTTCATCTACATCGGTCAGGGCACTGTATGCAGCACGACGCATCGCGCGTCGGTTGTTGGCTTCTTGAGCGGTTCACATCTGTTCGACGCTGGCAGCAGCCAGGTTGTACAGAAGGATGAACCACATGAACGAGCAATATCCGATCGACCTCTACAAATACTTGGCTAGGTACGAAAAAGATCTAATGGTTGACACCAGGGCCGCTCTAAGTGTCCGATCCAAAAAGGAGTGAGTGATTTCAGCAGGTTGTGATTCTGTCGGATTGCTGAGATTCGACGGAGATCACGATGCCTTGGACCGAAA